>DATHPL010000176.1:0-15937 GCA_035483915.1 Bradyrhizobium sp. | reverse complement strand
TTCAGGCCCGGATGCTGATGCGACAGCCAGTCGTAGAGCTCGCCCATGGTGCTTTCTCCTTTTCGAGGCGCGAAGAAAGCGATTGTTTATAGCAGCGCGACGACACATCTGCAACAAAATTTGAGACTGGTTTAGAAATTTATACGAGCATCGAATGCGCGGTCGACAGGGCTAATCGCCCTTCAGCCGCTGGTCCTCCGTCACCCTCACTTGTTCGGCGCCCCTTGCACCGGTCTCCGACAATCTGAGTGCGCTAAGGACTGCGCCCGTGACGGCGAAACCGACGCCGACGAGCAGGGCGATGCGGCTGCCGTCCAGCGCGAAACGGCCGATCAACAGCGACACCAGCGCGGCGCCAATGGTCTGTCCTAACAGCCGCGCGGTCCCAAGCATGCCGCTGGCGCCGCCGCTGCGTTCGCGCGGAGCCGCGGCAATCATGGTGCGGTTGTTCGGCGTCTGGAACAGGCCAAATCCCGCCCCGGCGAGCGCCATTCGCCATGCCACGTCGAACAGCGAGGGATGCGGCGGCAACCATGCGAGCGCGCCAAGGCCGAGTGCGAACAGCATGAGACCAATTCCGCCGAGAAGCCCGGATGGGTAGCGCTCCACCAGCCTCCCGGCGAAGGGCGCCGCAAAGCCGACCGCAATCGGCCATGGCGTGATCAAAAGACCGATCTCGACGTCCGAATACCCGAACCGGCTTTCGAGATAAAACGGCAGCGCGACGAAGGCCAGCATCTGCGCGCAAAACGAGGCGATCGAGGTTGCAATCGACAAAGCGAAAATAGGAATGCGCAGCAAATCGAGGGGCAGCAGCGGCGATGTCACCTGAGCTTGCGCCCGCACCAGAAGGAAACCCGCGACGGCGGCAGCGCCAAATTCGGCGATCGCAACAGTCGCGCCCTCATCGTGGCCGATGCTGTCAATGCCGGCGAGCCCAAGGCCAAAGGTGATCGCGCTGAGTGCCGCGCTCTTCCAGTCGAAATCGTGGCCTGCGGGTTTGGTGTGCGGCAGATATTTGATGCCGAGCCAGAACGCACCGATGCCAAGCGGAATGTTGATCGCAAACAGATAAGGCCACGGTCCGACCGCGAGAATACCGGCGGCAATCGTGGGGCCGACCGCGGCGGAGACCGCAACCACCATGGCGTTGATGCCGATCCCGCGCCCCAATTGCGCGCGCGGATAGATATGCCGGACCAGCGCCATGTTGACACTCATGATCCCGGCCGCACCGAACCCTTGAAGGATGCGGGCGATGGTCAAGAGCGTCAGCGTGTGCGCGAGTACGCAAAACAGCGAAGCGATGGTGAACAGTAACAGCCCGCCAATGTAGACGCGGCGGTAACCGACGATCTCGCCGAGGGAAGCCAGCGGCAGCAGCGAAATCGTAATTGCCAGTTGATAGCCGTTGACGATCCAGATCGAAAAGGCGGGACTGGCCTGCAGGTCGCGCGCGATAGTGGGCAGCGCCACATTGGCGATCGCGCCGTCCATCACCGACATGATGAGACCGATCGCAATCGTCAGGATCGCCCAGTTGCGTTCCGGCTGCGGCAACCCGTCCGGATGATGCTTCATTTCGTCTGACTTCACGTGCCGGCCGATCTCATGTTATCGAATGTGGCGTGCGACGGTACCAGACCTCTGACGCTCGCAAATGTCGAGCGTTCCGAGAAGCCAGGCAAGACAAACAATCAAGATAAAGAACAATGGCCATGACACCGACGAGCGCAGCGACGGGCCGCTTTCCAGATTGGAGTTCGCTTTCCGGACTTGGCCGGATTGCCGCGCTCGAGCAATGCCGCCGGCGGCTTGCCCACCTGGGGCGAAAGCTTCACGCGGTCGAACATATCTATCACGCCGAGCCGCCGTATCAGGGGCCGCTCTCGGGCCTGCCTTACGTTGCCAAGGACATGTTCGCAACCGGGCGCACCCAACCGTCATGGGGGTGTTCAACGCCGCAGGCGCGAGCGTTGCCACGCGCCTCGGTGATCGATCGTCTCGATCAGGCAGGCGCCAGTCTGATCGGCGCCGCAACCATGACGGAACTCGCTTACGAAGCCTCCGGCATCGGACGGCGCGGCGCGCTTAATCCATGGCGGTTCGACGCAATCCCCGGCGGGTCTTCGACCGGTTCCGCCATCCTGGTCGCGTCCGGCTGCTGTTTTGCCGCGCTCGGTTCCGATACCGCCGGCTCGGTGCGAATACCCGCGCATTGCTGCGGTATCACCGCGCTCAAGCCGGGTTATGGGAAGATACCGTTGGATGGCGCGATGTCCTTGGCACCCAGCCTCGACACCTTCGGGATCTTCGCGCGAAGTGCGGCCGATCTTGCCTTGCTGTGGCCCTCGATTTGCGGCGAGGCGCCCGATGCATCCGAGGAACTGCCGCGAGTGGTTGTGCTGCAAGATGTGTTCGATTCAAGCGACGCCGGGATCGCGACTGTCGCGCGTGGCGCAGTGAACGTACTCGCCGAGAGCGGCATGATGATTGAAGAGCGGTCCGGCTTTCCCGAAGAGGCCGACCGGCAAACGCTGACCGTGCTGCAAGCCGAGGTTGCCCATCAACATCGTGCGCGGATCGAGGATCCGAAAATCGATGCAACGCTGCGCAGGCGTATCGGCAAGGGGCTTTCGATTACCGACGAAGAGCTTGCGATTGCGATGGCCGCGCGCGATCGGCTTCGCGATCAATTTATCTTGTCCTGTCTTGGTGAAGCCGGCGTCGCGGTTCTTCCGGTGATGCCGATCAAAACGCCGCACGTGAAAGAGGTTGATCCGGCCTCTCCGCAATTCAATCCGCGGGTACTTTACGCCCTCAGCCGTTTCACGCGTTTCGTCAATTATTTTGGCCTGCCTGCGCTCGCCGTCCCTGCGGGCTTCGACGTCAGCGGAATGCCGGTCGGCCTGCAACTGATCGGACACCCGGGTAGCGAGGCCACCCTGCTTCAGATCGCCGTCCGGTTGCAGGAACGCACCGATTGGCACGGTCGTGTGCCTCTGGCGATCGCGGCGGAGATTGCCGACGAGCCATGATTAACAGGATGGTCTCCATAGGTGCCAAGTTGCAGAACAGGGCGCGATATGGTGCAGTCTTTGCTTATGCGGGCTTATGACGTCGCGGCCAGTGATTGATCTAAATGACGGCTGATCGAAACGGAGGCAGATCGTGCGGAAATTGAAGCAGGTTGCTTGGCTTTTGTTCGTCGTGGCGGCGATCGGATGGTTGCCGCTGCCGGCCCAAGCTGTCGGCCCGGAGCCGGCGCCGCTGGCGCAGCCGGCCGAACTGACGGTCGGCTATGTAAAGGTCGGTCATCTGGCTCCAATCATCTTGGTCGCCGACGAACTGAAGAAACTCGGCGTCAATCTCAAGCTGGTTGAATTTGTCCGTTATGCCGATGCGCGTACCGCGCTTCTCGCAGGCTCGCTCGATGCGGCTTCCGTCGGGCCGGCGGATCTCGCGATCTCGCTGGCGCAGGGATCGACCAATGTGGTCGGATTGATGGGCGTCGGCTCCTCGCCCAAATATGTGATCGGTCGTAACGGCGTGAAGTTCGATAGCTGGGGCGATCTGAAGGGCAAGAAGATCGCGATCGCGCCGGGTTCGGCGGTCTGGTTTCAGTTTGCCGCAACGCTGGTTGAAAACGGTATCCCCTATAACAGCTTTGAGGCTGTGAACATTCAGGGCGGTGGCGCCAATTTCGACCAGGCCTTGAAGAAAGGGGAGGTCGACGGCCTCGTCACCTGGGAGCCATTCGAATCCATCCCGGTGATGGACGGCTACGGCTTCTTCGCCAAGGGGCTCGAATATGGCTCATCGAAAGCGGTCGGTGCCGAGCTTGGGATGTTCATGACAACGAAGCAGGCGATCGACGGCAAGCGTGCGGCGCTGGAACGCTTTGTCTGGGTCTATCTCGCGAAGGAAGAGGAACTCGGCAAATCTCCTGCCGCGTTTGCCGGTGCTTACGCGCAACTGACCGGCATGGCGCCGGAGGTCGCGGCGCAGGCCGCGAAGATTATCAAGCTTGGCGAAGTGATCTCGCCCGACCAGATCAAACGTCAGGCCAAGGGCTTTGCCGAACTCGGTGTCATCCAGAAAGATGTCTCTGAAGAGATCGATGCCCATTGGGATGGTTCATTCGTCGACAAGGCTCTCGGCAAGTAGCAGGGTCGGCAGCGAACCGCACCGCTGCTTCGCGAGGATTTCTCAAGATGTCGATCTCGACGGGACCACTCGCTTCAAGGCCGGCATCGTCCGCTTCGACATGGCTGATGCTGTCGCCGGCTGCGCGTCGAAACTTCCGGCAAACCCTGCTCGCGATCGTTCTTCCCGTGGTGGTGATCGCACTCTGGCAATGGGCGGGTAACGGCGGCTCGCTGTTCGGCGGCGTTTTGCCGACGCCGGATAAGGTATGGCAGGCGTGGAAGGTGTGGGCGTTAGGCTCGAGCGGCCTCAGCCTCAATCCCTATAGCGGCACCTGGCTTGCCAATTTGCTGTTTTCCGCCGAACGCGTCGGCAAAGGGTTCCTCGTTGCGATCGTCGTCGCCGTGCCGGTCGGGTTGGCGATCGGATGGAATCGCATTGCCTCCGGTGCACTCGATCCAACGGTGCAGCTTTTGCGGCCGATTCCGATCACGGCGTGGCTGCCGTTCTCGATTGCCATTTTCGGCATTCGCGATATGGGCGCGGTGTTTCTTATCGCGCTCGGCGCGTTCTATCCGATCGTCGTCAACACCGCGCAAGGCGCGCGCGACATCGAACGTAATCTCGTTCGCGCCGCGATGATGATGGGCGCGGGGAGATGGACGATCCTGCGGCGGGTGGTATTGCCGGCGTCGCTGCCATCGATTTTCACCGGGCTGCGGATCGGGCTCGGCATCGCCTGGACCGCTGTCATCGTCGCCGAAATGGTCGCGGTGAAATCAGGTCTCGGCTATGTGCTGTGGGACGCCTATTACGTCGGGCGAATGGATGTCGTGATTGCGGATATGGCGACCATTGGTCTGCTCGGCCTGATCAGCGACCGCGTTATTCTCTGGCTTGAAAGATGGGTGCTGGCGTGGCGGCGCCTGCAATCGTTCCAGTCATGATGGTGAGATGACGATGGGCACCATCGCTTTCGAAAACGTTTCAAAGACCTTCTCGGGCCAAGCCGAAGTCCGGGCGCTCGACGGAATCAATCTCGCCATCGGCGAGGGCGAGTTCGCAGCACTTCTGGGGCCATCCGGTTGCGGAAAGTCGACGTTGCTCAATCTTCTCGCGGGTTTCGAGAAGACGACCGAAGGCACGTTATTGTTCGACGGCAAGACCGTCACACGACCGGGTCCCGACCGCGGCGTGGTGTTTCAGGAAGCAGCCCTCTTTCCCTGGCTCACGGTTTGGCAAAACGTGATTTTCGGGCCGCAGGTTCAGGGCGTCTCCCGTGCTGAATATGAAAAGAAAGCGCAAAACCTGTTGAAGCTGGTCGGCCTGGAATCTTTTGCCGATGCCTTGCCGGTGCAATTGTCCGGCGGCATGCGCCAGCGGGTCGGCATTGCGCGGGTGCTGGCGATGTCGCCGAAAGCGCTTCTGATGGATGAGCCGTTCGGCGCGCTCGATGCGCAGACGCGGTTGTCCATGCAGCAGTTGCTGCTCGATGTCTGGCAATCGCTCGGCACCACGGTGTTGTTCGTCACCCACGACATCGACGAAGCAATTTTATTATCGGACCGGATTTGCGTGATGTCGGCCCGGCCCGGGCGCATCATCCGCACCATTCCGATCACACTGCCGCGTCCGCGCTCTATCGCGAGCCTCACCAGCGCGGAATTCATGGCCTACAAGTCGCGCATCATGTCCGACATGAAGGTCAGCGCTGCTCCGGTCTAAGGTTTTCAATGGCAAATCCACGGATTCCCTATCAACTTTCGTCGGCCCGCGCGGCGTTGCCTCCGCTCAAGGGAAAACGAATCCTGGTGCATCTCGTCGTCAACGTCGAGAATTGGCAATTCGACCAGCCGATGCCGCGAACGATCGTCACGCCGCCGCACGGGCGCGAAACCGTGCCGGACGTGCCGAACTTCTCCTGGGCTGACTACGGCATGCGCGCCGGGCTTCCGCGCATCCTCAACGCTTTTCGTTCGCGGTCCTTGCCGGCCTCGACGAGCTTCAATGCCGGCGTCATCGATGCCTACCCGCAAGCCGCTCAAGCGATGCGCGAGGCGGGCTGGGAATTCATAGGTCACGGCATGCACCAAAAGGCCATCAATCATGTCGAGGGCGGTGAAGCGGCGGTGATCGGCGCGAGCCTCGACAAGATCGAAAATTTTACCGGGCGGCGTCCGCGCGGCTGGCTGTCGCCGGGATTGCGCGAGACCGTCGACACGCCTGATATCCTCAAGCGCAAAGGGATCGATTACGTCTGCGATTGGGTGGTTGATGACCGGCCGGCATGGATGGGCACAACCGAAGGTTCATTAATCGCCATGCCATACAACCTTGAGATCAATGACTCCATCATCTATGCGATCGAGCGACATGCGACCGGTGAGATGGCGAGGCGTCTTGAATTCACGCTGCGCCGGTTCGAGATCGAATGCTGCGACAGCGCGATCGTTTTGGCCATTGGTTTGCACCCGCATCTGATAGCGGTGCCGCACCGTATCCATGAGCTTGAGCGCATGCTCGATCTGCTAACTGCCTCGTCCGACGTCGGCTTTTTTACTGGAAGCGAGTTGGCGGACTGGTTTGCGGCGGCAGCGCCTGTGACGAATGCGGCGCGCGGCGCCGTGTGACGAAGTCGCGCACCGCCCCTGCATGTTGGTCGCGGTCCTTTCATTGACTGATGATCCCATGAAGTTATTGTTCGGTTCCATCATCTGTCCCACCTGCACCGATCTTGCAAAGAAACAACATGAATCAAAAGGTCGCGTCAGGCTCCGGTCCGCTCGAATTCGATTACATCGTTGTCGGCGCGGGATCGGCGGGATGTGTGCTCGTCAATCGGCTGACGGCCGATGGCAAATACTCGGTGCTGTTGCTCGAGGCGGGACCTGAGGATAGTCACCTCTGGATTCACATCCCGCTCGGTTATGGCCGGCTGTTCAAGGAAAAGGCCGTCAACTGGATGTACCAGACCGAGCCTGAGCCGGGCCTTAACGGACGAAACGTGTTTCAGCCGCGCGGCAAGGTGCTGGGCGGATCAAGCTCGATCAACGGTCTGCTTTATGTCCGCGGTCAGCACGAGGATTACGACCGCTGGCGCCAGCACGGCAATCTGGGCTGGGGCTTCGACGACGTGCTGCCTTATTTCAAGAAGGCCGAGGACCAGACGCGCGGCGGCGACGATTTTCACGGGGTCGGCGGTCCCTTGCCGGTCTCGGATTGGCGGCACGCCGATCCGCTTTCGGCGGCGTTTGTCGATGCGGCGGCGGAAGTCGGCTTCCCCAAAAATTCTGATTTCAACGGCGCCACGCAGGAAGGCGCCGGCTTTTTTCAAACAACGACCAAAGGCGGCCGACGAGCGAGCACCGCGGTCGCCTATCTTCGCCCCGCAAAGGCTCGTCCCAACCTGCATGTCGAGACCTCGGCGCTTGCGGAGCAAATTCTGTTCGAGGGACGTCGTGCCGTTGGCGTGTCCTATCGCGCTGCCGGCATTCCCCGCACGGCGCGGGCGCGCAAGGAAATTCTGATTTCGGGCGGGGCGTTCAATTCCCCGCAACTGTTGCAGCTCTCGGGTGTGGGACCTGCGGACCTGTTGCGCCAACACGGCATCGAGGTCGTGCTGGATGCGCCGGGCGTCGGCAATGACTTGCAGGACCATATGCAGGTGCGCGTCGTGATGCGCTGCTCGCAGGCCATCACGCTCAACGACATCGTCAACAATCCCATCCGCAAGGTTTTGACCGGCTTGCGCTATGCCGCGTTCCGAACCGGGCCGCTGACGATCGCGGCCGGCACGTCGGGAGCCTTCTTCAAGACCAATCCGAGATTGGCGACACCGGACATCCAGATTCACTTCCTGCCGTTCTCGACCGACAAGATGGGTGAGAAGCTGCATCCATTCTCCGGCTTCACGGCGTCGGTGTGTCAATTGCGGCCCGAGAGCCGCGGCTCGCTTCGGATCAAAAGCGCGGATCCGGCGGCGCCTCCGGAAATACGGATCAACTATCTCGCGAGCGACGTGGACCGCGCGACCAATGTCGAGGGTCTGAAGATCCTGCGGAGGATTTTGCACGCGCAGGCTCTCGCGCCTTACGTCGTCGAGGAGGTCGATCCCGGCGACAAGATCACGAGCGACGAGGCGTTATTGGCCTATTGCCGCGCCCGCGGCACCACCATCTATCATCCGACTTCGACCTGCCGGATGGGCAACGACCCGCTCGCCGTCGTCGACCAGCGGCTGCGCGTTCGCGGGATCGATGGCTTGCGGGTGATCGATGCTTCCGTGATGCCGGACCTTGTCTCGGGCAATACCAATGCGCCGGTCATCATGATCGCGGAAAAAGCCTCGGATCTGATCCTGCAGGACGCGCGCTAGCTGTTCTCCGGCACGTTTTGCATTCGTTGCCCGCGCGTTCTATTGTTCGCGGCTGGGGCCGACCCCAATTCCATCGGCCATATCCATATCAAGACAGCGAGCATGAGTTTGATGCGACTGCGGATCGGCACACGCAAGAGCGCCATGGCCTTGGCCCAGACCGAGGAAATCGCCCGGCGTCTCGCGGCGGTGGCCCCTGAAGTCGATGTCGAGATCGTCAAGTTTGAGACGACAGGCGATATCGACCAAACCGGTAAACTGTTGCCCCATGGTGGCAAAGGCGGAGCCTTCGTTGCTGAAATCCGCGCTGCGGTCCGCGCCGGGCAGTTGCAGGCGGCCATGCATTCGCTCAAGGACATGCCGGGCAACGAGGACACGCCGGGACTGGTGATCGGCGCGACGCTGTCGCGCGATTCCGCAAGCGATGTGCTGGTGCTGCGGCCGGGGCTGTCCATCGGAGAATTGCGAAGCTCGCGCGGCAAGGGCTTCAAGATCGGCACCAATGCGGTGCGACGCGCTGCCTACGCGCGCCGGCTCTTTCCCGAGATCGAGGTGATCCATTATCGCGGCGCTGCCGATACCCGCGTGCGCAAGCTCGACAATCTGGAAAAACAGCGGCTCCCCGATGGTGGTGCCGTCGGCCCGGCGGACGCGCTGATCATGGCGCGCTCGGGTCTTGAACGGGTGGGCCTTGCCAACCGTATCGCTTATGAATTTTCGACCACGGAGATGCTGCCGGCCGTGGGGCAGGGGATCGTCGCGGTGGAATGCGCCGCGGAGGATTGGTCAACGCGAAGTCTTCTGGCGAAGATCGACGACCTCGCCGCGCGCCGTTGCGCCGATGCCGAACGCGAGGTGCTGTGGGTGCTCAACGGTCATTGCAATTCCCCGATCGCGGGATTTGCCACGATCGATGGCGCACAAATGTCGTTGACGGCGTCGGTGCTCGACGAAGGCGGACAGCGTTTCATCGAGGTTTCGCATTCCGGGCCTGCCGATCGACCCCGCGAACTCGGCCGCGCCGCCGGGCTCGAACTGCTGGCCAAGGGCGCGGCCGATATCATCGAACGCAGCCGGCCCTCTATTATTGAAGCATGATCTCCGCGCAAACGCGTTCCGCGTTTGTCGCGAGGGAAAACCGGTTCCCACTTTTCCGGATCATGCTTTATAACGTCTACGCTTTGTAGGCGCGCACGCGCTTGATCATCTGCTCGACATGCGCGATCGGGGTTTCCGGCAAGATGCCGTGGCCGAGGTTGAAGATCAGCCGTCCGCTGGCGTAATTTTCCAGGACATCGTCGACGGCGCGATCAAGGGCTGCGCCGCCCACGATCAAGGCGAGCGGATCGAGATTGCCCTGAACGGCAACGCGATTCTGCACGCGGGCGCGGATCAGCGATGGTTCAGCCGCCCAGTCGATGCTGACGCCATCGACGCCGGTTGCTTCCACATAGGCCGGCAGCGACGCACCGGCGCCTCTCGGAAAGCCGATGATTTTCGCATCAGGGACTTGTTGGCGAACGCCCGCAACGATGCGGCGTGTCGGATCGATCGACCAGCGCGCGAACTCGCGCGGCGGCAGCACGCCAGCCCATGTGTCAAAAATCTGCAGCGCGTCAGCGCCGGCCTTGAGTTGGCCGAGCAAATACCGGATTGAGTTTTCGACCAGCACCTCGATGATTTTTTCGAAAGCTTCGGGATGGGAATAGGCCAGCATCCGCGCCGGCGCCTGGTCCGGCGTTCCCTGGCCTGCGACCATGTAAGTAGCCACCGTCCACGGCGCGCCGCAGAAACCGATCAAGGCCGTCTTGGCGTCGAGGTCGCGTCGGACACGGCGCAGCGCCTCGAACACCGGCTCCAGTTTGGTGAAATCGGCGTGCGGTCCAAGCGTCGCGATATTCTCCGGCGTATCCAACGGATCAAGCCGCGGGCCTTCGCCGGCTTCAAACCGCACGGAGCGGCCGAGCGCGTAGGGAATGACGAGAATGTCAGAAAAGATGATCGCGGCATCGAAGCCGAAGCGGCGGATCGGCTGAAGGGTCACTTCAGCGGCGTATTCCGGCGTGAAGCACAGATCGAGAAAACCGCCCGCTTTTGCCCTCAACTCCCGGTATTCCGGCAGATAGCGACCGGCCTGCCGCATCATCCATATCGGCGGCACCGCTTGCTTGCGGCCGGAGAGTACGTCCAGGAATGGCTTGGTCATGCTCACTCAGAGATACCTGTGATCGACAAGATCGTTCCTGATACACCAAGAAAGGCCCGGAAAAACAGGTTTGTTTGCCGGTCGGACGGTCACTTTCAGTAGTGCGGCGGCGGCTCGTTTGTTGGGCCGGGCATCTGGCTCTCGGTCTCCTGCAATCGCTCGCCGAGAGCAACAAGCTGCCGCGTCAGCGCATCGATCTTCGCCCATTGTTCGGTGACGGTGTTGTTCAGCGCCTCGATGGTGTGGTCCTGAAACGCCAGCCGGGACTCCAGCGTATCGATGCGGTCAGTGAGCGTCTTGAGATCACTCATCGCTGCCATGCTCCGCATCCCGTTCGCGCAAACCGTGGCCAAGCGCGACCCGCTCGTCGAAAACGAAGCACTCGCCGCGCCAGCGGCTGTCGGTCTCAGCGACCTGTTCGAGATAGTTCAGGATGCCGCCCTTCAAGTGATAGACCTCGGCAAAGCCCTGCGCGAGCAGGTAGCTCGAGGCCTTTTCGCAGCGGATGCCGCCGGTGCAGAACATCGCAATTTTGCGATCCCTCGTCGGATCGAGGTGCCGTGCGGCGAATTCCTTGAATTGCCCGAAGCTCGCGATGGCTGGATCGATCGCGCCTTCGAAGGTGCCGATGGCGACCTCGAAGGCGTTGCGCGTGTCGATGACAACCGTGCCGGGGGCTGCGATCAGATTGTTCCACTCGCTGGGTTCGACATAGGTGCCGACCTGGAGCGTCGGATCGGCAGCCTTGTCGCCGAACGTGACGATCTCTTTCTTCAGCCTGATCTTGAGCCGGCCAAACGGCATGGTCGCGGCGGAAGAGAATTTAAGCTCCAGATGGTCGAGGCGGTCACCAAAAAGCTCGCCATGGCAAAGCGCTTCGACCAATTGGTCGATGGCCTCGGGGCTCCCGGCTAATGTGCCATTGATCCCCTCATGGGCCAGCAGCACGCTGCCTTTCAATTTGAGATCGGCGCATAGTTTCCGCAGCGGCTCGCGCAGTTCGCGAAAGTCCGGTAGCGACGCAAATTGGTAAAAAGCGGCGACCTTGTAAGCCATCGTGGTGATCTAGTGGTCCGATTCTAACATTCGCATCCCTTTTCAGCGGTCACTTTTGCGAATGTTAGAATCAAAAGGACCACTAGCAAATATAGGTTTCTAGTGGAGTTTAGGATTTGACATTCGCTTTGCGAGTTTGCGGCTAGGTGGGCAGCGAATGTCAGATCCACTCCACTAGCAGGAGGGCGTTGGTAAGGGCAGGGGGCCCCTCCACTTATGCATCATCCAAGCATTGCGCAGGTGGTATTGAATATGCCAAGTAACCCCCAACAAGCCCTGCAAATCCGGAAAAACAGCGACAAGTGAGCCATTTCGCATGAGGAATTTCCATCTCGCCGGCCGGTCGACGGTCCATTCCCAAAACGCCATGGTGGCAACATCCCACCCGCTGGCGGCGCTCACAGCCATCGAGGTGCTGCGTGCCGGGGGAACCGCGGCCGATGCGGCGATCGCGGCTTCCGCGCTGCTCGCGGTGATCGAACCGCAATCCACCGGCATCGGCGGCGATTGCTTTGCGCTGATGCAGCCGAAGGGCGAAGGCAAGATCGTCGCCTATAACGGCTCGGGCCGCGCGCCGAAAGCAGCGACGCCGGAGTGGTATCTCGAACACAACATGCACGGGATCCCGCTCACGTCAGCGCATTCGGTCACCATTCCCGGTTCGATCGATGCGTGGGCAACTATCCTGCGCGATCACGGCAGGTTCGGCCTAGACACCCTGTTGCAGCCGGCCATCAAGGCGGCCGAGGAAGGCTATGTCGTAGCCCCCCGCATTGCCTTCGACTGGAAGAACGGTTTCGAGAAGCTGAAGAAGGGCGTCAACACCGAGCGCTACCTGTTGCCGCACGGCAAGGCGGCGGTGGCCGGCGACGTGATCAAGCAGCCGGAGCTCGGTCAGACGTTGCGGGCGATTGCCAAAAGCGGGCCCGATGCTTTCTACAAGGGCGCGATCGCCGAGGATATGGTGGAGACCCTGCGGGGCGCCGGCGGTTTGCACACGCTGGAAGACTTCGCCAACCACACCACCGAGACCACAGTGCCGATAGGCACCCTATATAAAGGTCTCGACGTCTGGCAGTGCCCGCCGAACGGACCCGGCATCACCATGCTGGTGATGCTGAATATCCTGTCGCATTTCGACCTGACGAAATTCGCGCCCTTAAGCGTCGAACGGTTTCATCTCGAGGCCGAGGCTGCGCGTGTCGCTTACATGATGCGCGAGCAGAGCATCGGCGATCCCGCGCACGTCAAGGTCGACGTCGCCCGAATTCTCGCCAAGGAATTCGCCGACGAATGGGCCGGCAAGATCCGCATGGACCGGATGCTCGACTTGCCGAAAGTCTCGCCGCCGATGAATCCCTCGACGATCTATGTCAGCGTGGTGGACAAGGATCGCAATGTCTGCTCGTTCATCAATTCGGTCGCGCACGCCTGGGCTTCCGCCATTGTCTCCAACAAGACCGGTGTTCTCTTTCAAAATCGCGGCGCCGGTTTCCGCGTCGAGCCCGGTCATCCGAACTGCATCGCGCCGGGCAAGCGTCCGCTGCACACCATCATTCCGGCGCTCGCGACCAAGGGGGGCCGCGCTGTGATGCCGTTTGGCGTGATGGGCGGCCAGTACCAGCCGGTGGGCCAGACCCACGTGCTGACCAACATTCTGGACTATGGATGCGATGTGCAGGAGGCGATCGATATGCCGCGCGGCCTGCACTATGAAAACGTCTATCAGCTCGAAGACGGCGTGCCTGCTGACATCGTCGCAGGTCTGCAAAAGCTTGGACACCAGACCACCAAGGTTGTTCCGCCGCTCGGTGGCGGTCAGGCGGTCTGGATCGACTGGGAGAAGGGGACGCTGACCGGCGGCTCCGATCCCCGCAAGGACGGATGCGCACTCGGGTACTAGAGATTAAGTCCTTACGCGACCCAGGCTGGTTTTGCAGCGAGCGTTGAGATAGACAGGCGCCCGATCGTTCAACCTGATCGTTCAAAAAAAGGCACGCCAGCATGCGACGTTTTCCGCGCACTACATTTTCTACTTTGGCCGCCATTGCGTTGACTATCTTGACCGCGTCGGCGGTCTCGATGCCGACCACGGCAATGGCGCAAACCACAGGAAAAGCCATGACCACCGCTTCGGGACTACAGATCATCGACAGCAAGGTCGGCACCGGCGCTACGCCGAAGCCCGGCCAGATCTGCGTGATGCATTATACCGGCTGGCTCTATGAGGACGGCAAGAAGGGAAAGAAATTCGATTCCTCGGTCGATCGTAACGAGCCGTTCGAATTTCCGATCGGGCAGCGCAAGGTGATTGCCGGCTGGGACGAAGGCGTCGCTACGATGCAGGTCGGCGGCAAGCGCACCCTGATCATTCCGCCTACGCTCGGCTATGGCGCCCGCGGCGCCGGCGGCGTCATCCCGCCGAATGCGACGCTGATCTTCGACGTCGAATTGCTCGACGTGAAGGGTTGATTGGCAACCGAATAAACAAAGTAAACAAAAGGCCGCTCGTAATCGAGCGGCCTTTTGCATTTGAATACCCGCGATACCCGGATCAGAGCTTCCGGTTGGCCGCGGCGGCCGCCTTGTTCACTGCGTCCTTTGTGGCTTCCTTGGCGTCGCCAACCGCCTTCTGGCCCTTTCCTTTGACTTCCTGAATGGCGCCTTCGCCCTGCAAGCGGTCGGAGCCGACGGCTTCGCCGACGCCTTGCTTGGCCTTGCCTATCGCCTCGTTGGCGTTGCCTTTAACCTTGTCTGCGACGCTACCCATGAAATGGTCTCCTTGTTCGGTCGGTTTGATGAAGAACCAATTTTTGGGTCGCCGGAACGTTCCTTGCGGGCTGGCTTGTCGCCGCTATTTTTTGTAGCGTCCTCAAGAGGATTTAACCGGAACCTATCGACATGAGCGATCCGCACGATCACAGCCATTCCGATCATTCCCATGGCCACAGCGAGGGGCGCTGGAAGCATGATGGCGTCCAGGTCATTCCCGGCAACCAACTCGATCCCAACGTGCCCTCAACCGCCGGCATGGACCGTAAGGCCGCGATTAATTTTGCCCGCGTCGGCGCCCAGAAATTGTGGGCCGGCACGGTGACGATCAAACCGGATGCCAAGACCGGCGCGCACCATCACGGCCATCTCGAGAGCATCATCTACGTCGTCAGAGGCAAGGCGCGGATGCGATGGGGAGACCATCTGGAATTTACGGCGGAAGCAAATCCGGGCGACTTCATCTTTGTGCCGCCTTACGTGCCGCATCAGGAAATCAACGCCAGCCCGGACGAGCCGCTGGAATGCGTGTTGGTGCGCAGTGACGGCGAGGCGGTCGCCATCAACCTCGACATCGAGCCGGTCGAGAAGCCGGAAAACGTGCTGTGGGTCGATCCCGTGCACCGCGACCCCAACAATCCCTGAGATACTTAAAGGGTACTTAAAGCGGCGCGCGTAGAGCGTTTGAGACACGGGGTCGTTACCGTAATGCGATGCTGCGTGCAGGCTTCACGGCGCGGAATATCTTCCGGCGCTGTGCGCGGTCTGCTAGATTGCGCGCGATTTGAGAAGCAAACGATTTCATTAGATGAAAATCGCGAATTCAGCTTCGCAAGATAAAAACTAGAAGACTAAAACCCGTGATCGGAGAGGGAATCGTGACGCAATCCAATGAATCGCTCATCAACCAATCGCTCGGACGCCGCTCCCTGATGAAGGGCGCCGGCTTCGGTCTCGTCGCCGGAGGTCTTGCCGCTACGCTGCCCGCGCAGAGCGCCAGCGCTGCGGAAGGCGAGATCTGGAGCAGCGAATATTGGACGAAGAAGGGCGATGTCCCGTTGTGGATGTTCCGCAAGCGAGTCGGCGCGCCTAAGGCCGGCGAGCCGTCCAAGCCGGTGCTGTTCTTCGTGCACGGCTCGTCGGTGACGTCGCGCTGCTTCGATATTCACGTCAAAGGTGGCGGCGAATATTCCGTGATGGACGAGTTCGCCCGTTACGGCTTCGACTGCTGGACCATGGACCACGAGAACTACGGCAAGTCCGGGCGGACCTCGGGCAATTCCGACATCAAGAGCGGTGTCGAAGATCTCAAGGCCGCGCTTGACGTCCTTGCCAAGGAAACCGGGCGGCAGAAGTATCACTTCCTCGGTGAATCCGCTGGC
>DATHPL010000175.1:0-1808 GCA_035483915.1 Bradyrhizobium sp. | reverse complement strand
TGGAGCCGCCGCTACAATCAATCGGGCGCACTGGCGCGGATGATCGAGCGCGAAAGCGGCGTTAAGGTTGCCGCCGAAGCGCTGCGCCGAATCAGGCCGACCGAACAGCAGATCGGTCTTTCGCGGCCGCAACGGGCGAGCAACGTGCAGGGCGCATTCAAGCTCGTGCCCGACCGGCAACACCTCATCAGTGGCCGCCGTGTGGTCCTGATTGACGACGTGTTGACGTCAGGCGCGACGGTAGACGCCTGCGCACGGGCACTTTTGCGTGCGAAGGCCTCAACCGTTGACGTGCTGGTGTTTGCCCGGGTTGTGGACGGCCATCGAAGTCCCATATAATCGGCCATCTCTATCAGGTTGCGAACGTCGAAATCGGAGCTTTAGAGCGCGTCATGGCCGCTGCGATCGAAATCTATACCCGTCCCGGCTGCGGCTATTGTACCGCCGCCAAGCAATTGCTGACGCGTAAAAAAGTTGATTTCACCGAGCTGAACATCTCCGCCGATCCGAACGTTCGTCAGCGGATGTACGATCGCGCCGGCGCCGACTCGACCTTTCCGCAGATTTTCATCGGCCAGACCCATGTCGGCGGCTGCAACGAGCTGTACGCGCTCGACCGCGCCGGAAAGCTTGACGCCTTGCTTGCCGGTGAAGAGGCCAATTCATGAGCACCGACCGCTCCTTTACCGCTGCCATGGTGCAAATGCGCACAGGCTTGCTGCCCGAGCCGAGTCTCGAGCAAGGCACCAAGCTGATCCGTCAGGCTGCCGCTCAAGGCGCCGACTACGTGCTCACGCCTGAAGTGAGCAACATGATGCAGCTGAACCGCAAGGCGCTGTTCGAGCATCTGGCTGACGAAGCGGACGATTTTTCGCTGAAAGCCTATCGCGCGCTTGCGGCCGAACTCAAGATTCACCTGCATATCGGCTCGCTGGCCCTGCGCGCGTCCGCCGAACGTGCGGTCAACCGCTCATTCCTGATCGGACCCGACGGCCAGGTGATCGCCGGCTACGACAAGATCCATATGTTCGACATCGATCTGCCGGGCGGCGAAAGCTATCGCGAGTCCGCCAACTATCAGCCCGGCGAGACGGCCGTGATTGCCGACCTGCCCTGGGGGCGCATCGGCTTGACGATCTGCTACGACGTCCGCTTTCCGGCGCTTTATCGCGCGCTCGCTGAAAGCGGCGCCTCATTCCTCACCGTGCCTTCCGCCTTCACGCGGAAAACCGGCGAGGCCCATTGGCATACGCTGCTGCGTGCCCGCGCCATCGAGAACGGCTGCTTTGTGTTCGCCGCGGCGCAAGGCGGCATGCACGAGAACAAGCGCGAGACCTTCGGGCATTCGCTGATTGTCGCCCCTTGGGGCGAGGTGCTGGCCGAGGGCGGCGTCGAGCCCGGTGTCTTCATGGCGAAGATCGATCCCACACTGGTTGAGACCGCGCGCAACACCATCCCATCACTGCAACATGGCCGCCGCTTTTCGGTCGCCGATCCGAGGTCAGGCCCCGACCATCTGCACCTCGTCAGAGGGTCGGCATGATCCATTACAATTTGCGCTGCGCCAAGGGCCACGCTTTCGAAAGCTGGTTCCAAAGCTCGTCGGCCTATGAAGCCCAGGAAAAGCGCAAGCTGGTCAATTGTCCCGTCTGCGGCTCGACCAAGGTGGAACGCGCCATCATGGCTCCGCGGATCGTCAGCAAGAAGGGCCGCGACACCAAGCCTTCTGATCAGTTGCCCGTGCCTGCTCCGGCCGCCGAAGTCATTCCGCCGTCTTCGCCCACGCCCCTTTTGATGGCGCAGGAAGC
>DATHPL010000174.1:0-2172 GCA_035483915.1 Bradyrhizobium sp. | reverse complement strand
GCGGTCGGCCGCGGCCAAAAGCTTTTCGCTGGCGCTAGTCAAGCTCGCATTGTAGCTGGCCGACATGCCGAGCGCATCGCCGATCAGCCGCATCACGTCGTCGATTTCGCCGATGACGCGCGCGCCGACCTTGTCGATGCGATCGGTGGTTTTGATGTGGGAGAGGTAGGTTTCGTAGATCTGCTCGAGATCGGCTTCGGTCAGTTTGCCGTTGAGGGCCAGCGTCTCGTTGATGACCTTGTTGAGCTGCGAATTGTAGCCGGTCGCGTAGACGTACCAGATTTCATAATTGCGGGGGATTGCGGTTTGCCGCAACGACCTGATCTGGCCCAGCGCCAACTCGGCAAAGGCCATTGTGCGCTCATGTTCGTCCAGCACTGAAAAACGTCCCCAGCGACGCGGCTCGCGCCAATCCCATAAACTATGGAACTCAAGCTACTGGTGGTTGATGAATGAGCCGTAAACGGAGAACCTTCCGAACGATCAGACGCGGGCGCGGACGGGACGCAGCAAGAACGCAGGAAGATGGGAGTGATCCGCTGGTTCTGATGTTGCGGCTGGGGTTTGCGGGGCGGGCGCGCGACCGATCGACGGCGGCCGCGGCGCAGAAGACGGGGTTACCGGCGTCGCATCAACGGCTACAACAGCAGATTGTTCTGACGGGCCGTGGTTGCGGCCTCGGCTCTTGCTTCCGGCGCCACGATCACGCCGCCGCTTGCGGCCGCCACTGCGCGAACCCTCGCTTTCATTATCCCTCGGGCGCTCACGCTCATGGGTTGCGGCTTGTTCCAGCAATGGGGCCTTCGAGCTGCCTTCGGCGAACGGAATGCTTTGCCCAATCAGCTTTTCGATCGCGCCGATCGATTTGTGGTCGAGCGAGGTAACGATGGAAATCGCAGTACCGGCGCGGCCTGCCCGGCCGGTACGGCCGATGCGGTGGACGTAATCGTCGGCGTGGTGGGGAACGTCAAAATTGAAGACGTGACTGACTGCCGGAATATCGAGACCACGGGCTGCGACGTCGGAGGCGACGAGCAGAGGAATCTCGCCTTTACGGAATTGGTCCAGCGCCGCGGTGCGCGCAGATTGATCCATATCGCCATGCAGGGCACCCACGCTGAAGCCGTGTTTCTGCAGCGACTTATGTACAACGGCGACTTCGCGTTTGCGGTTGCAGAAGATGATCGCGTTATTGAGGTCCTTGGCTTCGCGCAGCAGGCGGCGGAGAACGTCGCGCTTGTCATGTGCTTCGCGTCCCGAATGGACCTGCAACTGGGTGATGGTGGCAACGGTCGTCGCGGGTCTGGAAACCTCGACCTTCTCCGGGTTGTGCAGGAAGGTCTCGGTGATGCGCCGGATTTCCGGCGGCATCGTCGCGGTGAAGAACAACGTCTGGCGGGTGAACGGCACCAGCTTGCAGATGCGTTCGATGTCGGGAATGAAGCCCATGTCGAGCATGCGGTCGGCTTCATCGATCACCAGCAGTTCGACGCCGGTGAGCAGCAGGCCGCCGCGTTCGGTATGGTCGAGCAGCCGGCCGGGCGTTGCGATCAGCACGTCAACGCCGCGGGTGAGTTTGGAATCCTGATCGCCAAAGGAAACACCACCGATTAGGAGCGCCACGTTGAGTTTCTGGCCGGCGCCGTAACGGTCGAAGTTTTCCTTGACCTGGGCGGCGAGTTCGCGCGTCGGCTCCAGGATCAGCGTGCGGGGCATCCTGGCGCGGGCGCGGCCCTTCTCCAGGATCGTAAGCATCGGAAGGACGAAGGCAGCGGTCTTGCCGGTACCGGTCTGGGCAATGCCGAGAACGTCTCGGCGGGCCAGAACGTGAGGGATCGCCTGTTCCTGAATGGGGGTGGGGGTCGTGTAACCGGTGGCCGCAACGGCGGCGAGCACTTTATCGGACAGGCCGAGATGGGAAAATGACATTGAGCCTCTAATCGAAACCGCCGTTCGGAATCGAGGGGTAAAAGGCGGTCGCGTTCGGCCCCGAAACGGCGCGCTTGATTAAGCTCAGGGGCGGTGAGAGGACGCTGACCAGCGGCGGACCAACTGAAGGAATCGCATTCGATCCAAATCCGCTTTCAGCGCGAACATAGGGTCGAAACCGCCAAAGTCAATCTTGGACGCGGCAAAAGGCCGAAAAAGCTTAATGTTTTCGCACAAATAACG
>DATHPL010000173.1:0-4688 GCA_035483915.1 Bradyrhizobium sp. | reverse complement strand
TTATTTAACGTGGCTGCAAGCCGGCCGGCTCAAATCACCACGGGATAAGTCATGCTGATATTCCCTCGCACCCTTTCCGTCAAGGCGGCCATCGGATAACCGGTAAAAGCCCTTAATTTTCGGCATTAAGGATCGTATTCCCGTGAGTTTTACGCTTCCGCCCGGCGCCAATGGCATCCTGCCCGACCGCATGATCGCGGCGATGGCGGATGCGGGCCTGATCCTGCCGGCCTATCCGTTTGTCGAAAGCCAGATCCAGCCCGCGAGCCTCGATTTGCGCCTTGGCGACATCGCCTACCGGGTGCGGGCGAGCTTCCTGCCGGGCCCCGGCGCCACGGTGGCCGAGCGTATCGACGAATTGAAGCTGCACGAGATCTCGCTTGCCGACGGCGCGGTGCTGGAAACCAACTGCGTCTATATCGTGCCGCTATTGGAATCGCTGGCCTTGCCGCCAGAAATCGTGGCCGCCGCCAACCCGAAGAGTTCGACCGGGCGGCTCGACGTTTTCACCCGCGTGATCGCGGACGGCACGCGGCGCTTTGACATGATCGGCGCCGGTTATCACGGCCCACTTTATGCCGAGATCAGCCCGAAAACCTTTCCGGTGCTGTTGCGCGAGGGATCGCGGCTCTCGCAGGTTCGTTTCCGCACCGGCGAGGCGATCCTCAAGGCTGACGAACTGGACGCATTGCATACGCTGGAAAAGCTCGTCGACGTCGATAACGCGGACCTCGTCAACGGTGTTGCGCTCAGTGTTGATCTGTCGGGCGAGAAGGCCAGCGGCTTTGTCGGCTATCGCGCCAAGCGCCATACCGGCGTGGTCGATATCGACCGCCGCAGTGGTTATGCCGTCAACGAATTCTGGGAAGCCATTGCGGCGCGGCCCGATGGCAGCCTCATTCTCGATCCCGGCGAGTTCTACATCCTGGCCTCCAAGGAAGCCGTTCAGGTGCCGCCGGATTACGCCGCCGAGATGGTGCCGTTCGATCCGCTGGTCGGTGAATTCCGCGTGCACTATGCGGGCTTCTTCGATCCCGGCTTCGGCTATGCCGGCGCCGGCGGCAAAGGCTCGCGTGCGGTGCTGGAAGTGCGCTCGCGCGAAGTGCCGTTCATTCTCGAGCATGGCCAGATCGTCGGCCGCCTGGTTTACGAAAAAATGCTGGGACGGCCGAACGCGATGTACGGCCAGCGCATCGGCTCGAATTATCAGGCGCAGGGCCTGAAGCTTTCGAAGCATTTCCGCGTTTAGCTCCCGATCACCGCTTGGCCGGCGTTACGCGCCAGACCGTGTTGCCGACATCGTCCGCCACCAGTAGCGCGCCGTGCTTGTCCATGGCGACGCCGACCGGGCGGCCCTGCGCGTCGCCACCGCCGTTGATAAAGCCGGTCAGAATGTCGCGCGGCTGGCCCGAGGGCATGCCGTTGGCGAAGGGTACGAAGATGACCTTGTAGCCGGCGCGCGGTTTGCGATTCCACGAGCCGTGTTGACCGACGAAGGCGCCGTTCGCCATATCGGGCGGAAACAGCTTGCCGGTATTGAAGGCCAAGCCCAGCGAGGCGGTATGCGCACCGAGCGCGTAATCGGGCGCGATGGCTTTTGCAACGAGATCAGGACGCTGCGGCTGCACGCGGGCATCGACGTGCTGGCCGTAGTAACTGTATGGCCAGCCGTAGAATGCGCCGTCCTTCACCGAGGTCATGTAATCGGGCACGAGATCGTTGCCGAGTTCGTCGCGTTCGTTGACGACGACCCAGAGCGCGCCGCTTTGCGGCTGCCATGCCGGTCCGTTCGGATTGCGAAGGCCCGAGGCGAACACGCGCCATTTTCCGCTCGCGCGGTCGACTTCGAGCACCGCGGCGCGATTGGCTTCGACCTCCATGCCATTGTCGCCGATATTGCTGTTGGAGCCGACGGTCGCATAAAGCCTGTTTCCGTCAGAAGACGCGACGAGGTCCTTGGTCCAGTGATGGTTGAGGGGACCGCCCGGCAAGTCCGAGAGCTTCACGCCAGCGGCGGTGATTTTGGTGTCGCCGGGGCGGTAGGGAAATTTCATGATCGCATCGGAATTGGCGACAAAGAAATCGTTGCCGACGAGCGCCATGCCGAACGGCGAGTTCAATCCCTCGAGGAAGGTGGATCTGGTTTCCGCAACGCCGTCGCCGTCGGCATCCCGCAACAGCGTGATGCGGTTGGCGCTTGCGGTACCCGCGCCGGCGCGGCCCATGACCAATTTGGTGATCCAGCCCTTGATGCCTCTATTCTCGTCGGGCCGTTCCGGCGCGTTGGTTTCGGCCACCAGCACATCGCCATTGGGCAGGACATAGACCGTTCGAGGATGATCGAGTCCGGCGGCAAACGCGTTGACCGCCATTCCATCGGCCGCGACCGGCTTGCCGCCGGCGGGCCAGCCAATGGCCTTGGCGACATCGACGGTCGGTATCAGCGATTTCTCCGGCTCGACCAGCGTGGGCTTGGGGCCAAAGGTCTGCCCGACTGCGGCGGTTTCCTGGTCGTTGCAGCCGGCCAGCGTCAAAGCGAGGCTGACGGCAAAGGCCGCAAGCAAACGATTCCTGTGGAGCGAAAGAACTTTGCGCATACCGTCCTCGCCGATGGCATCACGTGAGCAGCGGCAAGATATTTAGCACGGAATGCGGCGCTCGGCGGTGCAAACCGCCTGATCGTGAAGACTTGAACGGTAATGACCGTAGCGCTTCCTGTGAAAATCATACGGAAGCGTTGTGCGGGCTCGCCGTTGCGAGCGTCTTCTGCATCGCGACCGCCGCGAGGTCCATCTGCTCGGAGATGTAGGGCGCGATCTCGTTCGGCAGCACGTCGACAATCCAGACAATCCGGCTTCGGCTCTCGCCATCGCTCAGCACTTGCACGGACCCGTTATAGTGACCGACGCGCTCGCGCCCGGTTATGGCGTAGGCCAGGCGCCGCCGCGCGTCATCGCAATCCACGAAGTCCTCCCGCACGACATTGCCGTTGTGGAAGGTCACGATGCGGGCATTGTCGTCGAGGCGGCAGTCCGTGACAAAGCCCGGGTTCAGCCGCCGGTGCACGGCGCCGAAATCACGCACCGCATCCCAGACCGTATCGGGGGGCGCGTCGATCGGGATGTCCTTGTAGATCGAAGCCATGGGGATGATTTTCCTGCGAGGAGGTGTTGTGAGAACTCTACCTCATGGTGAGGAGCGCTTCTTCGCGCGTCTCGAACCATGAGGCGTCGGCGGCGGCCTCATCCTTCGAGACGCTTGCTGAAGCAAGCTTCTCAGGACGAGGGGTTAGCGCGATGATCCCTATGTGCGGACCGCTTCAACGTTGTTGCCGTCGGGGTCGATCAGGAACGCGGCGAAATAGGTCGGGCTATAGTCCTTGCGCGGACCGGGCTCGCCATTGTCGCGGCCGCCGGCTTTGACGCCTTCGCTGTGGAATTTTCCGATCGCGGCATGATCGGGGGCGCGGAACGCGATGTGCGCGCCGGTGCCGGCTTCCCCTTTATGCGGATACAGCCACAGCGCCGGCTCGCCCTTGGGCCCAAACCCCGCGCCGCTCGCATCTTTCGTGCACAGAACATAGCCAAGCGGGGCTAGCGCCGCGACATAGAAGCGGATGCTGGCGTCGAGATTGGCTACCCGGATTCCGATATGATCGTACATGGTCGTCTCCATTCTTCTCGCGGGGTAAACCCGCCACGGATGAAGGCGATCCTATTTAGTGCAGCGCGTCGCTCGCTTGGAGAATCTTGCGCTTTCCCCGCGACGCGTCGCGGAAGGCGCCTGGGGAGACGCCGGCGGCGCGGTGGAACGTGCGCACAAAATTGGAGAGGTCAGCGAATCCGACATCGAGGGCGATATCGGTGACGGCAATGTCCTCGTCCGCCAGCAGGCGTGCCGCGTGGCGCAGCCGTGAGCGCACCAGATATTGGTGCGGCGTCACGCCAAGCACCTTGCCAAACAGCCGCAGAAAGTGGAACGGGCTGATGCCGGCCTCATTTGCCGTGGCATCGAGGTCGATCTGGCGATGCGAATTCGACTCGATCCAGTGCGCGGCTTCCACCGCCCGGCGGCGATCGCGAGCCTTGACCTCGACCGGCTTGCGCGTCCGCCCCGATACCGCCTCGACAAAGCGGCTGGCGAAGAGATGCCCGACTTCGTCAAGGCCGATATCGCTGCGGCCGTCGGCTGCGACCTGCGCCAATTCGCCGAGTACCATCAATTCGGGCAATGGCGGCGCAGCGCCGACCCGCCACACCTCACGCCGGTCGCCGATCGTCTCGACCAGTTCCGGCTCCAGGAAGAACGACAGGCACTCGTCGCCACAGACGTGGTGGTCGTGGGTGCAGACATATTCGTCGCCGGGAAAGCCGACCAGCACGGATCCGGTCACCAGTTCGAACGTCCGGCCGCGGGTTTGGCAGCCGAAGCTGCCCTTGCGCACATAGGAAACGGAGTGGCAGCTGAACTGCTCGGTGAACGGCTTCTCGCCGGGCTCCGCGGTGCAACGGAAATCCGACACCGAGATCGAGCGGTGCTTCAGCAGCGGCGTCCTGATCATCTAGTGGTCCGATTCTAACATTTGCATCCCCGTCCGGCACGCACTTTTGCAAATGTTAGAATCAAAGGACCACTAGCGAATATAGGTTTCTAGTGGAGCTTTGGATTTGACATTCGCTTCACGAGCT
>DATHPL010000172.1:0-5335 GCA_035483915.1 Bradyrhizobium sp. | reverse complement strand
ATGAAATCATCGAGGCATTCGGGCAATAGCGTCCATTGCCCACGATCCGCCTCCTCAACGAAGCGCCTCATCGATTCCTCCCGCAAGAATCACGCGAGAATCATAACAGCACCACGGCGTTTTCACACAGCCAGGGTCATTGTCGGAAGTCGAGAGGCGACCTGTCCCAGGTCGCGCCCTACCCGTAATCCCACGGATCAATAGCAGGCCGTCATCAAGCCGAGATGCTGATAAAGCCGGTCGATCGCCGACACTTCGTTCCTCATCTGCTCGGCGATCCAGTCCTTGATCTCGGCGGCGAGAGGCCGCATCGAGCGATTGCGCGGCGGAAGAAACTCGCACACCCGCCGCGTCGTGGAGAGCGCATCGGCGGCGGGAACGAGCGCGCCGGTCAATAGCCAATGCGAGGCCACCGTCAGCCAGCCGAGCGCGATCCCTTGTCCGAGCAGCGCCGCCTGCACGACGACCGCATAGTCGGGGAAGCTGAGTATTTTCGCCGGGCCGGACCTCCTGGTGAGAAAGCGCGGATATTCTTTCGCCCAGTCGCCAGGCCTGTCGGCGAGCTCGATGATGGTGTTTCCTTCCGACACATCGATCTCGTCCGCGTTCCGGTACGTCGGACTGCAAATCGGCAGCATGACTTCCTTCATTACCAGCGTCCCGCCGGCGTCGGGCTCATCTCGATCGCGGAAACGCATACCGATATCGACATTCTCGACCGGACCTCGCAGCGAGCCGGAAATCAGCTGGAAGCGAAGATCGATGCTCGGAAATTGCCGTTGCAGTTTGTCGATGCGCGGCATCAGCCAGTGCGTGGTGAAAGCCGAGGAGACCGAGAGCGTGACGGTTTCGCTGCCATGACGCCGCCGCTCGATCTCGATCAGCCCGCTCTCGATGCTGCGGAATCCATCGACGACCCGCCGATACAGCAGTTCGCCTTCCTCGGTCAGAACGGCGCGGCCCGCGGCCCGGTCAAACAGCCGGACGCCGAGATGCTCCTCGAACTGTCCCAACATCCGGCTCACCGCCGGCTGGGTCACGTTCAATTCCGCCGCGGCAGCCGTGAAGCTGCCGTTGCGCGCGGCGGCATCGAAAACGAACAGCGCATTGCCCGAAGGCAGCATCCGGCGAAGGTCATTCATAACATCAGGTTATGCCCCCGGTAAGAATTTGGCAATTGCCTGAGATAGCCAACTCTGATTGCATCGAAAAAGACCTCGGCAGCAAAGGCCCAAGCGTAGGCGTCGGGTGGTTGCGGATCGCATCCCGGCGATAGCCCGGGCTGGGCCGATCTATAAGACGAGATCATGCCGGTTGAAGTGTCGCCCCTCGCAGAACGGGAGACGGATGACGGGTCGATCATCGAACGAGCGGGCGGAAAACGTCGAAATTCGGCGCGCGAGCAAGCATTACGCCGCGGTGCGCGCGCTTGATGACGTCTCGCTGAACGTCGCAGCGGGTGAGTTCGTCTCGCTGCTGGGTCCATCGGGATCCGGCAAGACCACGCTTCTCGGCATCCTCGGCGGCTTCATCCAGCCCTCCTCCGGATCGATTCATTTTGGAGACCTCGACGTCACCTTCATGCCGCCGCACCGGCGCGACATCGGCGTCGTGTTCCAGAACTACGCGCTGTTTCCGCACATGAGCGTCGGCGAAAACGTCGCGTTCCCGCTGCGCGCGCGCCGCCTGCCCAAATCACAATGGCCGGACAAAGTGCGCGCTGCGCTCGCGATGGTCGGCCTTGGCGGCTATGAGCAACGCGGCATCACGCAACTATCCGGCGGCCAGCGCCAGCGGGTTGCGCTCGCGCGGGCGATCATCTTCGAACCGCGCCTGATCCTGATGGATGAACCGCTTTCGGCGCTCGACAAGCAGTTGCGGGAATCCATGCAGATCGAGTTGCGCGAACTGCACAAGCGCATTGGGGCTACGATCATCTACGTCACGCACGACCAACGCGAGGCGCTGACGATGAGCGACCGCGTCGCCATTTTAAAGGACGGCAAGCTGGTTCAGATCGACCAGCCGAAGCGACTTCACGATGCTCCGGCGAATTCCTTTGTCGCGAGCTTCATCGGAGAGGCAAGCCTGCTGCCGGTCCGTCGTATCGATTCCTCTCGCGTGGCGCTCGGTTCGACGATCCTGCGCAGCACGCGGACCATCCCGAACGAAGATGCGCTGATACTGGCGGTGCACAGCGAAAAACTGCTGATCGACGACGGAAGCTGCGATCCCGCATCAAACCGCCTCGCAGGCACCGTTACTGACGTCGTCTACCAGGGCGAGAGTTTGCGGGTCTTTCTCGCGCTCGAGGACGGCACGCGGCTCAGCCTTCGTCAGCCAAGCCATCATGATGCGTACCGGCGCATCCCACCGCCCGGCGACACCATCACCGTCGTTCTTCATCCCGAAGACACCATCGTCGTGCCGAAGGCCGCCGAATGAACATCCGTCCATCCAGTCCCAGCCAAAGAGAAGTAGCGACCATGTCTTACAGTCCCACGTCATTCAGCCATTTCAAGGTTCTCACCTTTGACGTCGTCGGCACCTTGATCGATTTCGAAGCCGGCGTCCTGAACGCGGTCCGCAAGCTCTCCGGCAAGGCGCCGGCCGACCTCAGCGACGATCAGATCTTCGCCGCCTACAAACGTGGGCGTGACGCCCACCCCGAGCGATCGAGCGAAGTGATGTTCAACGTCTATAAATTCCTGGCCAAGGAACTCAAACTTCCGGCCGACGATACAATCTGCGATGCCTTTCAGCTCGCGGTGCTGCGATGGCAGCCCTTTTCGGATTCCGTTGAAGCTCTGAAGCGTTTGCGGACAAAATTCCGGCTGGTCGCGATGACCAACGCCGATCGCGTCGCGCTGTCGGCCTATGCGCACGCGCTTGGCAATCCGTTCGACGACACCGTCTGCGCCGACGAGACCGGCGTCGCCAAACCGAACCCGGAGTTTTTCGCCTACAACAAAGGCAGGCAATCGGCGTTCGGATACAAGCAGTCCGACATCCTGCATGTGGCCCAGAGCCAATACCACGATATCGGGATCGCGCGGAAACTCGGCTACAAAGTCTGCTGGATCGAGCGCCGCCAGGGTCAGCCGGGATTTGGCGGAACGCCTGAGGTGCCCAATCTCACCAAGCCCGATTTTCATTTCCCGACAATGAAAGCCTTTGCGGACGCAGCCGTCGGGGCGGCCGCATAACATGCTCGAACGCCCGCAACAGACTTGGGCTAACACGCAGGCAGCGGCTCCGTCGCTGTGGGCGCATACGGCGGAGCCGGCGATCCCGCTGCCATCGCTGTCGGGCGAACACCAGGCCGATGTCGTGATCATCGGCGCAGGCTATACCGGGCTTTCCGCCGCCCATCACATCGCAAAAAGCGGGCTTCA
Organism: Bradyrhizobium sp.; assembly: GCA_035483915.1. Classification (GTDB taxonomy): domain Bacteria; phylum Pseudomonadota; class Alphaproteobacteria; order Rhizobiales; family Xanthobacteraceae; genus Bradyrhizobium. Next base: position 1,940 of record DATHPL010000172.1, on the reverse strand, counting down.
GCCGATCGTGCTCGAAGCCAACCGGCCGGGCTGGGGCGCGAGTGGCCGCAATGGTGGCGTGGTCACCGCCAAGTTTCGTCTGTCGTTCCGCGACATCGATGCCGCCCACGGCCGCGCCATGGCAAGGCGCATGTATGAGATCGCGCATGAGTCGGTCGAGATCGTCGAGGAGTTAGTGTCGGAGTTCGGCATCACCGCCGCGCGCTTGACCCGCACCGGCCAGGTCAAGGCCGCGCATAATCATGCGACCCTTCAGGCGGCCATCGACGAGGCCGAATGGATGAAGCGCGAGATCGGCGATGAGGAAGTTCGCATTCTCGATGCCCATCAGGTGCGCGACGAAACCGGCTCGCAAGCGTTCGTCGGCGGCGTGCTCAATCCGGGCTCCGGCGGCGTCCATCCGCTGAACTACCTGCGGGGCCTGGTTGGTGGCCTGACGCGCCGCGGCGTGGCGATCTATCAAGAAACGCCCGTGCTCAGGCTGGGCCGCGAAAACGGAATGGTCGTCGCCGAGACCCCTTCGGGCGTGGTGCGGGCGCGGCAGGCCATCATCGCCACCAACAGCTATTCCGATCTGACGCCGGCCACCTCTCACATGCAACGAACGCTGATACCGTTTCGCAGCGCCATCATTGCGACCGACGTGCTGCCGCGCAATCTCGCCGGCCGCCTGATGCCGACGGGGCGGACCTACACCGAGACCAAGCGCATGATGCGCTGGTTTCGCATGGTCGATAATCGCGTCGTCTTCGGCGGCCGCGGCGCCTTCGGCAAACAGGACTCGGAAGCGGCCTTTGGCGCTTTGCGCAAGGCGATGGCCGGTATCTTCCCTGAACTTGCCGAGGTGCCGCTGGCTTTCAAATGGTCCGGGCTGGTCGCCATGACGCTCGATTCCGTGCCGCATATTGGCCGCCTCGACGAGCAGACGCTGTTTTCAATGGGCTACAATGGCGCGGGCGTCGCGATGTCGAGCCTGATGGGGCGCTATCTCGCCGCCTTTGTCCGCGGCGAACGGACCGATGTCGGCCTGCTCGACGCCAGCCGCCTCAAGGCCATTCCGCTTTATCCGCTGCGCGAACCGGCCGTGCGAATGGTGGCCGGCTGGTATCAATTTCTGGACGCGATCGGAAAATAGCAATCATTCTTGTGGTTCAACGAGAGGAACAGGCCATGGCAGTCGTATCGAACTCGCAATTTTCCCGGCGCATGCTGTTCGGATTCAGTCTGACGCTTTTTGCGCTCACAGGTGTCGCGGCAAAGGCGGCCGATCAGGTCACCTTCGTCTCGCAAGGCGGCGCTTACCAAAAAGCGCAGACGGTGGCGATCCTGGATCCCGCAGCCAGGAAGCTCGGCATCACCGTCAATCAGGACAGCGCGCCCGACGCCTGGCCCGTGATCAAAACCCAAGTCGCCAGCGGCAAGCCGACCTGGGACGTCGTCGACACGCCGACGGGCTATTGCCTGCGCGGCGGCGAGCAAGGGCTGATCGAGAAGCTCGATTTTTCCAAGATACCCAACGCGGCTGCGATGCCCGCGGAATTTCGAAGCGACTATTCGGTCGCTTACGAATTCTATTCGAGCGTCCTTGCCTATAGCGAAAAGAAATTCGCAGGCAGCGCCGCACCGAGCAGCTGGGCCGATTTCTGGGACGTCAAGAAATTCCCGGGCCGTCGTGCGCTGCGCAACCATCCGATCGCGACGCTCGAAGCTGCCCTGATGGCGGACGGCGTCGCGCCCGACAAACTGTACCCTCTCGACGTCGAGCGGGCCTTCAAGAAACTCGACGAAATCAAGCCGAACATCACCGTGTGGTGGACCTCCGGCGCCCAATCGGCGCAATTGCTGAACGACGGCGAGGTCGACATGGTGATGGCCTGGAACGGCCGCGTCAGCGCGCTCACAAGCGAAGGCGCCAAGGTCGCCTTTACCTACAACCAGGG
>DATHPL010000171.1:0-1540 GCA_035483915.1 Bradyrhizobium sp. | reverse complement strand
GACGCCTTCGGACATGGTCGGGCCGGGCAGGACGGCATTGACGGTGACGCCGGTGCCGCGCGTGAGCTTGGCCAGCCCGCGTGAGATCGACAACTGCGCGGTCTTGGTCATGCCGTAGTGGATCATCTCGGTCGGGATGTTGAGCGCAGATTCTGAGGAAATGAAAACGATGCGGCCCCAGTTGCGCTTCAGCATGGCGGGTAAATAAGCGCGCGACAGCCGCACGCCCGACATCACATTGACCTCGAAGAAGCGGCTCCAGTCCTCATCGGGAATCTCAAAGAAGTTCTTCGGTTCGAAAATCCCGGCATTGTTGATGAGGATTTCCACTTCAGGAAGTGCTGCGACCAACTCCTTGCAGCCGGCAGCGGTCGATACGTCTGCCGCGATGCCGCGGACCTTGCCGCCCGCGACCTCCTTGGCAAGCCTCGCCGCCGCCTCATCGACCCTCGCTTTGCCTCGCCCATTGAGTACGACGGCGCTGCCGGCGGCCGCTAGCCCCTTGGCGATGGCGTAACCGATGCCGGCGGTTGAGCCTGTGACCAGCGCCGTCTTTCCGGAAAGATCGATTTTCATGTGTCATCTCCATCCAAAGCGTTTTCGAGCGAAGCATGCCCTCGGACTTGATCCGGGGGTGGGTACCGGTTCACGTGAAGAAAACGCGTCAAAACCAAATGATGCTGACGGAGATATTGGGTTCGGCGGGGGCGGCCGCAACCTCGTCATTGCGAGGAGTGAAGCGACGAAGCAATCCAGGGCTACGCATAAAACACTGGATTGCTTCGCTTCGCTTGCAATGACGGGAAAACAAAAACGGCGCCCGGAGGCGCCGCTTTGAACCAAATTCGTTTCCTTAAGGCGTTACGCCGCCTCGGCTTCCTTTTCCTGCACGGGGCCGGAATCCAGGCCCTTGGCATCGACATCGCGATCGACGAATTCGATCACCGCCATCGGCGCGTTGTCGCCGTAGCGGAAGCCCGCCTTGATGATGCGGGTATAGCCGCCATGACGATCCTTGTAGCGGGGCGCCAGAACGTCGAACAGCTTCTCGACCTGATCGAGATCGCGCATCTCGGAGATCGCCTGGCGGCGCATCGAGAGACCACCCTTCTTGCCGAGCGTCACGAGCTTTTCGACGATCGGACGCAGTTCCTTGGCCTTCGGCAGCGTGGTGACGATCTGCTCGTGCTTGATCAGGGAGGCGCACATATTGGCGAACATCGCGCGGCGATGCTCGGCAGTGCGGTTGAGTTTGCGGTGAACCTTGCCGTGACGCATGAAACTATTCCTTGTTTAAGTTGTCGCGACGGTTCGTCCGACATTCCTCAGGTGGGCTGCCTGCGTTCGCCCGTTATAAAAGCGCGATCGTTAGATCGCGCTTTGTCTTGCTCAGTAGTGGTCCTCGAAGCGCTTGGCGAGCTCGTCGATATTCTCCGGCGGCCAGCCCGGCACTTCCATGCCGAGGTGCAGACCCATCTGGGCCAGCACTTCCTTGATTTCGTTGAGCGACTTGCGGCCGAAGTTCGGCGTGCGGAGCATT
>DATHPL010000170.1:0-8250 GCA_035483915.1 Bradyrhizobium sp. | reverse complement strand
GGTGCCGATCGTCATGCTGACGGCGCGACACGAGGCGGAAAGCCGGATCGAGGGCTTGCAGATCGGCGCCGACGATTATGTCGCAAAGCCGTTCGAGCCGCGCGAATTGTCCCTGCGGATCGGCAATATCCTCAAGCGCACTGCGCCGCCGCCGGTGGAAACGCTGGAGCAGATCGCGTTCGGGCCTTACGTCTATCATCTGGAACGCGGCGAGTTGCGGCAAGGCGAGGAAGCCATCCGCCTCACCGACCGCGAGCGCGACATGTTGCGGATTCTGGCGCTGGCGCGCGGCGAAACCGTCCCGCGCAACGCGCTGACGGGCGATGGCACCGTGAATGAGCGCGCGGTCGACGTGCAGATCAACCGCCTGCGGCGCAAGATCGAACGCGATCCTGCCAATCCGTTGTTCCTGCAGGCGGTGCGCGGCATCGGCTATCGCCTGGTCGCTTCCCCCTGAACATAGCCATGAGCACGCTCGACACGGGATTGACTCTGATCCGCACCGCCGCAGGGCGGGTGTCGGCAGCCAATGGCTGGATGGGCAACGCGTTCAAGAGCTGGATGCCGACCGGCCTCTACGCCCGCGCGCTGTTGATCATGATCGTGCCGATGGTGATCCTGCAATCGGTCGTAGCGTTCGTGTTCATGGAGCGGCACTGGAATACAGTGACGCGGCATCTGTCCGCCGCGGTCGTGTCCGATATCGCCGCGTTGATCGACGTCTATAAGAGCTACCCCCAAGACAAAGATCGCTCCCAGATCCGCCGCATCGCCCAGCAGCGACTCGGCCTGGTGGTGGATTTCCTCCCCGCGGGCGATATGCCGCCGCCGGGACCGAAGCCGTTCTTCTCGCTGCTCGACCAGACGCTGTCGGTGCAGCTCGGCCGGCAGATCGCCAAGCCTTTCTGGATCGACACCGTCGGCCGCTCCAACCTGGTCGAAATCCGCGTTCAGCTCGACGACGCGGTGATGCGTGTCTTCGCGCTGCGCAGTGCCGCCTACGCCTCCAACTCGGAAATCTTCCTGTTCTGGATGGTCGGCACGTCCTCGATCCTGTTGATCGTCGCAGTTCTGTTCCTGCGCAACCAGATCCGCCCGATTCTGCGGCTGGCCGATGCCGCCGAGAGCTTCGGCAAAGGCCGCGAGGCGCCGAACTTCCGCCCGCGAGGCGCGCGCGAAGTGCGTCGCGCCGCCAATGCCTTCCTGGAAATGAAATCGCGCATCGAGCGCTCGATCGAGCAGCGCACCGCGATGCTCGCCGGCGTATCGCATGATCTGCGCACGATCCTGACCCGCTTCAAGCTTGAACTCGCGCTGATCGGCGACAGCCCGGAAGTCGACGCGATGCGCAAGGACGTCGACGAGATGTCGGGGATGCTGGAGGATTATCTGGCCTTTGCCCGCGGCGACAGCGGCGAGCAGGCGCAGCCGACCGACATGACGCTCGCACTGGAGGAATTGCGCAGCGACGCCGAACGCAACGGCCATACCGCGACGGTCGCGTTCCACGGTCTTCCGGTGGTGACGGTGAAACCCGCCGCCTTCAAGCGCTGCCTCGCCAACCTCGTCTCCAACGCGGCACGGCACGCCGACGCGATTGCGATCACCGGCCTGCGCGACCATCGCTACCTGACGGTGACCGTCGATGATGACGGGCCAGGCATTCCGCTCAGCATGCGCGAGGAAGTGTTCAAGCCATTCCTGAGGCTCGACGACGCCCGCAACCAGGATGAAGGCGGCACCGGACTGGGCCTCGCAATCGCCCGCGACATCGCCCGCTCGCATGGCGGGGACATTACGCTTGGCGACAGTCCGATGGGGGGCTTGCGGGCGGCCGTGCGAATTCCGGTGTAGCCGCGACCATCCTTCGAGACGCATCGCGGAGCCTGTCATCGGGCCGCGCTTCGCGCGGACCCGGTGGCGATGCTCCTCAGGATGAGGTTCTGCTTCGCGGCGAAATACGCGCCCTCATGGTGAGGAGCGCCGCATCATCAACGCAAAAAGGTCAGCACGCGAGCCGGAGCGGCGCGTCTCGAACCATGAGGATGGATTACGTCTCTACTGCTTGCCGCCGGGCAGCAGGGCCTTGAGCTTGTCCATGTCCTTGACGTTGAGCTTGAAGCCACCGCCGGGCATCACGATGTCACCCGGCTTCTGATCCGGTTTGCAGGCCCCCAGCCATTTCGCCTCGATCTTGGTCACGGTATCGCGCGGTGCTCCCTTGTTGCCGAGGTCGCTATGCGAGGTGGTCGTGACCGTGTAGGCGGAGTTGAAGTCGCCGTTGATTTCCGAATGCGAGGCGATCGAAACGCCGGCGACGCTGCAGAGAGAATCGCTCACATAGCCGGTTGCCGTCTTCTGGACGTCCTGCTTGGAGCAGATTTGCTTGGCCATCGGCGAGACCATGTTGTTCATGTCCTTGTCGGTGGTCTCGTCAGTACAATGCTGCATGGTCATATCTGGCAGCGGCGAGCCGGTCCTGGCCATCTTGATTTCCCACAGACCCGCCTTGCGAATCGGCAGATCGTCGGCCCCCGCGCGATCCGCCGGCACAGCCACCAGCAGGCACAGCCCTAAACCCCATGCGGCAAGTTCACGCGTCATCGGTCACGTTCCGGCATCGACGAAGATTGCGAAAAGTAACGCCGAGTTCAAGCGCTCAATAGAGCGTGCGTAGCGGCCGGTTATTGGCGCCATAGGGCACCCAACGGCAGGCAAAGGAAACATAGCCGCCATAATGCGCGTCGACCGCCAGAAACTTCACCACCTTGCCGTAGCTGGCGCAGTGGTCGACCGCGAGCTGGCGGGCATCGGCGTGCTGGGCCAGTTCATAGGCGATGATGCCGCCGGTATCGTTGCCCCTGAATGGCGGCACGATGTCGGCCCGCGCCGGCGTCCAAGACAGCATGGCGCCCGCGGCAATCAGAACAGCGGCCTTGATGATTCGCATCGCTAACTCCGTTTATTCGGGCGCACCATAGAGCGCATCAGGAGCCGTGAAAAGCACACGGGCCCGTGAGAAACGGACTTATTGGCAGGTGTTGCCGCGCTGCACTTGACCTTGGGAAGGCTTCGCGGCACGGTTCGCTCGCTCGAACATCGGCGGACCTGATATGCGTGACATCTTTTCTTTTGCGAGAAAAACAGGCTTGGGCGCAACGCTTGGTGCCGCATTTGGCCTGATGGCATTCAGCCAGGCCGCCGAAGCGGCCAATCCGCTGGAGCTGAATTTCTGGCTGTCCGGCCCGAAATATGACGGGCGGCTGAAGTCCTGCGAGGCTGCGCTTGGTACCGTCACGTCGCAATTCCAGGAAAAAGAGAGCACCTTCTGGAATTCCAGGCTCACGATCACGGCGTATGGCCGGATTCATGAGGTCGCCTACCGGCCTTGGCAGTCGGACAATATTCCGCGCCGCTATTGCAGCGGCGATGTGCAGCTGAGCGATGGCCAAGTGCACGCCGTGCACTACTCGATCATCGAGGACGGCGGTTTTGCCGGCTACGATCAGGGCGTTGAATGGTGCGTGACCGGACTTGACCGCAACTGGGCCTATAACCCCTCTTGCGTGGGCGCCAAACCTTAATCTCAAGCCGTAATCGCAAGCCTCCTTTCGCGGCTGTTTTGCAGATCCTGGCTGAGAAACGTCTGTCTCGGTCCGCAGCGTTTCTTTTTGTTCTTGAAATGTTCCCGTCTCGTGCTACGGTCTCGGCAGGGATCGTGGAGTGAGGGCTGCATTATGCTTGGGCGTTGCTTGGATCGGACGGCGCGAATTATTGGCCGCTTCGGCTATTTCTTTTTTGCCGCGGCTATCGCCGCTGGCGCCACGGTAAGCGCATCCGGCCAGGACCGCCGGCAGAACACCCCCGGCGAGTTCGATTTTTACGTGCTGTCGTTGTCATGGTCGCCATCCTTCTGCGAGGAAGTGGCAGAGCGCGGCAATAGCGGGCGCTCGCAGCAGGCCCAATGCGGCGGACGGCCCTTCTCGTTCGTGGTCCATGGCCTGTGGCCGCAATATGAGCGCGGCTTTCCCGAATATTGCGACCGGGATTCCTGGCTGGACCGCAATATCATGACCTCGATGCTGGACCTGATGCCGGCGCCCGGCTTGATTTTCAACGAGTGGAAAAAGCACGGCACCTGCTCGGGCCTTGGCCCCCGCGGCTATTTCGAGACCATTCGAAAGGCGCGCGCGGCCGTGAAGATTCCGCCCGAATTCATCGACCTCGCCGACCCGAAAACCATCTCGCCGACCGAGATCGAAGACGCCTTCATCAAGGTCAATCCGGGTCTTCCCGCCACCGCTATCGCAGTGACCTGCAACCGCTCGCGGCTGAGCGAAGTGCGGATCTGCATGGGCAAGGATTTGCAGTTCCGCGCCTGCGACGAACTCGACCGCCGGGCCTGCCGGCGCGACCAGGTGACAATGCCGCCGGTGCGTGGCGGTTAAGGACGGCACGACACGGGTTACTTTCGTCGTTCGATGTCGTAACCCTCGTTCATGAATTACCGCCACGCCTTTCATGCCGGCAACTTTGCCGACGTCATCAAGCACGTCGTGCTGGTGCGCATCCTGCTTCACCTGCAGGAAAAGGACGCCGCCTTTCGCGTGATCGATACCCACGCCGGCGCCGGCGTCTATGATCTCACCGGCGAAGAAGCGCAACGCAGCGGCGAATGGCTGACCGGAATCGCGCGCATCATGCAGGCGCGGTTTTCGGAAGAAGCGCAGCCGCTGATCAAGCCTTACCTCGACATCGTCCGCTCGTTCAATCCGCAAGGAGGGCCGCTCAAGGCCTATCCCGGATCGCCGCTGATCGCCCGCGCGCTGTTGCGACCCGACGACCGCCTGACCGCTTGCGAGGTCGAATCTTCCGCGCGACGTGACCTGATCGATGCGCTGCGCCGAGATACTCAGGCTCGCGTGGTCGATCTCGACGGCTGGACCGCGCTGCCCGCCTTCGTGCCGCCGAAGGAGCGGCGCGGCCTGGTGCTGATCGATCCGCCTTACGAACAGAAAGACGAGTTCGAGCGGTTAGCCGCAGGCTTTGCGGAAGCCTTCGCGAAATGGCCAACCGGCAGTTACCTGTTGTGGTACCCGGCCAAGAGCCGGCGGGCGACCGACGAATTGGCGCGGCAGGTTGCCCACGCCATCGGCGAGGCAAGACCACCCGGAAAATGCCTGCGGGTCGAATTCAGCGTCGCGCCACAGGCCGCGGGACAAGGCCTCACCTCGGCCGGCCTTCTGGTCGTCAACCCGCCGTGGACCTTGGCGGCCGATCTCAAGACGATCCTCCCCGAACTCGAAAAGCCGCTCGGCCAGGGCGGCGCCGGCCGCTTCCGGCTGGTGCCGTCTATTTGAGTGGGCCTGCCGGCGCCCAAATCCTGAGCGGGCGCTTCGCCTCCCAAAAGTCCGATAGGCAATGGGCGGGGAACCGTATTATGCTCGTCATCATTGGCATCGGCTTTACGTTCCGCTTCCGCGAATGGTAGCGGCGGAGTGACAAGGCCTCTTCTGATTTAAGTGATTTAAGGCAGGTCCGCCATCACGCGGGCTGGCCTGGATGGCCAAAGCATCTGGCGGGAAAGGTGTCCGCAGCGAAAGTCCGGTCGGCCAATACGCAAAAGGAGCGTAACGGCGCAGCAATGCGGGGGGAGGTTTCCCGATGGCCATGACTGGGACGGTCAAGTTCTTTAACGGAGAACGCGGCTACGGCTTCATCAAGCCCGACGACGGGGGCCGCGATGTGTTTGTCCACATCACGGCCGTCGAACGAGCCGGACTGAAGGATTTGACGGAAGGACAGCGCATCACATTCGAGGTCGAACCGGACAAGAAAGGCAAAGGGCCCAAGGCGGTCAACCTCGTGCTTTCTTAGCGAAGCGTTTTCGAACGAAGCCGCCTTCGCTAAAGCTTCGTCGGCCGAGTGAACTAGTGGCCCGGCGAAGCCCTAGCGGAGACGGGTGGGTACCGGTTCGCATAGCAATCAAGTTTACGCAGATTGCGCAGACTTATCTGCGGTAGAAAACGCGTCAAAAGAGTCCGCCCTCGAATTGATCTAGAGCCGAACAGGTCTCGACCTACATTTCGCGACAAAAAAATCCCGGCCGCTCTATGCGACCGGGAGTTGGCATTGTCCGATTTTCTTGTCGTCTTAGAAGTGATAGTTCACGCCGGCACGCAGCAGCCCGAAATGATAGCCGTTCTGAGCGCCGGTGATCGTAAAGTTGCTGTCGTTCAGATCGACATAGAGATACTCGACCTTGGCGCTCCAGTTCTGCGCCAGCCCGACTTCGGCGCCTAACCCCACCGTCCAGCCGGCATTGGTATGGCTTTCGCTGAGACTACCGAACGTCTGGCCGGTCAACTCGCCGAAGGCAAGACCGGCGGTGCCGTAGAGCAGGACGTTGTTGAGGGCGTATCCAGCGCGGCCGCGAACGGTGCCAAACCAGGGGTTGGAGAATTTCCACGGCGCAAACGTGTCGGAAGCGCCGTTGCCCTGAAAGTCGCCTTCAATACCGAACACCCAGGGGCCATTCTGCCAGCTGTAGCCGGCCTGCACGCCGCCAACGAAGCCGGACGGCTTGGTCGGATTATTGTCGACCGAGCCCCAATCCCAGCCGATATTGCCGCCGATATAGGGACCAGCCCAGCTGTACATGTTGAGCGGCTGGTTGACGGTGTAGGGCGCGCGCGACCCGTAAGACAAATCGGCGGCCTGAACCGAAGAAACTGCAGCGATCAACGCCGCCGCGACCAGGGTAATCCTGTTCATCACGCAAACTCCACGGAGGAAGCGCAGAACTCCGTCACCATCGGCATGGTTACGGATTTGCACTTTTTACTCACGGGATTTATCGAGACTTTTAAGTTAAAGGGTTGTTAAGCCCTGCCGGCGGCCGATTCTTAGTCTTAAGAGAGCGTTACCGCCGCGCGGTTTCCGACGCGAACTCTGCTCATCTCGTGATTTGCGGCTAACGTTCACGTATGCGGGCCGGCGCTGGCAAGCGACGAGGACGACACTTAAATCTAGAAGTTCCAAAATTCAGAAGTTCGATGGCTCGCGAATTGACCGAACAGGCAAAGACCGCCCGTGGTGAGGAAGGCGCCGCCTCCCTGCCCGATCAGGCGCAACCGGCACCGCTACAGACGGAGCCGACGCCGCAGGACCGCCCCCCGGATCTCGCTGCCGGCGACATCGATCCAGCCACCGTCAACACCGATGAGGAAGACGAGGGGCGGCTGCCGGAAGTCACCGAAGACAGCAATGAGACCATCGCCGAAGGCCCATTGGCGATCGGGCATGCCGCGATCGAAAACGCGGTGCGGCTGGCTCCGACCTCGCCCGGCGTCTACCGCATGCTGAACGCCGCCAATGACGTGCTCTATGTCGGCAAGGCCAAGAACGTCCGCAAACGGCTCTCGTCCTACGCCCGCGCCAACGCGCCGCAGCCGGCGCGTATCCTGCGCATGATTGCCGCAACCGTCGCAGTCGAGATCGTCTCGACCGGGACCGAAACCGAAGCGCTTCTGCTTGAAGCCAACCTGATCAAGCAGCTGCGTCCGCGCTTCAACGTACAACTGCGCGACGACAAGTCGTTTCCGTATATCCTGATCACGGGCGATCACTGGGCGCCGCAGATCCTCAAGCATCGCGGCGCGCAAACCAGGCCCGGGCAATATTTCGGGCCGTTCGCCTCGGCGGGCGCGGTCAACCGCACCATCACCGCGCTCCAGCGCGCCTTCCTGATCCGCTCCTGCACGGATGCGTTTTTCGAAAGCCGCAGCCGCCCCTGCCTGCTCTACCAGATCAAGCGTTGCGCCGGCCCCTGCACCCGCGAGATCGATTTTCCCGGCTATACCGAGCTCGTGCGCGAGGCCAGGGATTTCCTGTCCGGCCGCAGCCGCGCGGTGAAGCAAGAACTCGCGGGCGAGATGGAAAAGGCGTCCGCCGAACTCGAATTCGAGACCGCGGCACTGTACCGCGATCGACTTGCCGCACTTTCGGCGATCCAGTCGCAGCAGGGCATCAATCCACGCACCGTGGAAGAAGCAGATTTATTCGCGATCCATCAGGAGGGCGGATATTCCTGCGTCGAAGTGTTCTTCTTCCGCACTGGGCAGAACTGGGGCAACCGCGCCTATTTTCCGAAAGCGGAAAAATCTTTTACGCCGGAAGAGGTGCTGGCCTCGTTCCTCGCGCAATTCTATGACGACAAGCCGCCGCCAAAGCTCATTCTCCTGTCGCACG
>DATHPL010000169.1:0-3322 GCA_035483915.1 Bradyrhizobium sp. | reverse complement strand
GACATGAGCGACGGGGCCTATCTCTACGTCGTCGAGTGTAACGATGGCAGCCTTTATGTCGGAACGACACGTTCCTCTCTTGAGGCTAGAGTTGCTCAGCACAATGCCGGGACATTTCCGGGATATACGCAATTCCGTCGACCAGTTGAATTAATATTCTCCGAATGGTTCGACCGCATTACGGACGCCATCGCAGCCGAAAGAAAGCTCAAGGTTGGAGTCGGGCGAAAAAGCTCGCGTTTGTTCGCGGCAACTTTGTCTCCGTCAAGAAACTGGCGAAACGAAGATCGTCCCATTTTCCGAAGCGTCCGTCCGCCGACTCCTCATCCTGAGGAGCGGCCATTTGGCTGCGTCTTGAAGGATGAGGGCTCAATGGTCGGCCTCATGGTTCGAGACGGCGCCAAGAGGCGCCTCCTCACCATGAGGGTCTAGGGGCTGGCGCTCGGCAGACGTCAATTCCTCGTCCAGAGGAGCGGCCACTCGGCAGCGTCTCGAAGGACGAGATGAGTTTTGATCACGCGCCCGGAGGCGGAGGGAGGAAGTGGATGTTGTGCTCGGCGGCGAGCGCCACCACGGTTTCCGGATTCTGTTCTTTCAGATTGTGAATACCCCAGAACAGGTCGTAGAGCTTCTGCGTCGGGGAGACCCAGAACAGAACTTTCACGACCTGATCGGACTTGTTGAAGATGCCGTGCGGAATGCCCATGCCGAGACGGACCAGATCGCCGGGCGTGGCCTGTGCATCGGCGCCGCCGAGCATGAAGTCGAGCTTGCCCTCCAGGAGATAGAGATATTCGTCCTGGTCGGGATGGATGTGCGGCGGCACGAAGGTGCCGGGCGGGAACGTCGCATGCCATGAGAAGCTGTGGTCAGTGTGGCTCTTCGGCACATAGGTCTGGCCGAGAATATTCCAGGAGATGCCCTGAATGCCTTCGTTGGCGCGGGTGATGCCGGTGATCTCGCTCGTCATGCTGGTTCCTCCGTTACACGTACTTAATTGCCCGGCACGCATTCCTTGGCGTAGCGGTCGCCGTAATTCTCGAACACCTTCTGCACGATCTCGGTTTCGAATTTGCCGTCGGCGCGCTTGGCCACCTTGGTCAGATAGAAATCCTGAATCGGATAGCCGTTGACGTTGAATTTGAAGTTGCCGCGCAGTGAGGTGAAATCGGCTTTCTTCAGCGCGGCTGCGACCGCATCCTTATTAGTGAGGTCCCCCTTGACCGCCTTCACCGCGCTGTCGATCAGGAGTGCGGCGTCATAGCCCTGCATCGCATAGGTGCCGGGCACGCTGTTATAGGCGGCTTCATAGCCGGCGACGAATTTCTTGCTGGCGGGATTGTTGAGGTCCGGCGCCCAGTCGGCGCCGCCGAACATGCCCACGGCCGCATCCTGCTGCGCCGGCAGCGTCGATTCGTCGACCGTGAAGGCCGACAACACCGGGATCTGATCGGCAAGGCCCGCCTGCTTATATTGCTTCACCAGGCTCACGCCCATGCCGCCCGGCATGAAGGTGAAGACGGCATCGGGCTTTTGGGAAGCGATCTTGGAAAGCTCGACCTGGAAATCCAGCGTGCCGAGCGGAACGTAACTTTCCTCGGTGATCTCGCCCTTGTAGTCGAGCTTGAAGCCGGCCGCGGAATCCTTGCCGGCCTGATAATTCGGCACCATCACGTAAACGCGTTTGTAGCCGCGATCCTGCGCGACCTTGCCGAGGATCTCATGCACCTGATCGTTCTGATAGGAGGTGACATAGAAGAACGGGCTGCAGTTCTTGCCGGCATAGCTCGAGGGGCCGGCGTTCGGGCTGATCAGAAAAGTCTTGGTGTCGGTGACCGGCTTGTGGATCGCCTGAAGGATGTTGGAAAAAATCGGTCCGACGACAAAATCGACCTTGTCGCGCTCGAGCAGCCCCTTGACCTTGGAAACGGCGGCGTCGGGCTTGAGTTCGTCGTCGGCGATGACGACCTCGACGTCGCGGCCGCCCATCTTGCCGCCGAGGTCCTTCACCGCAAGGTTAAAGCCGTCGCGGACCTGAACACCCAGAGAGGCGGCGGGCCCCGACAGGGTCACGATCAGGCCGATTTTCAGCTTTTCCTGCGCGGACGCTGGTGCAGCGAAAACCCCGCACGCGGCCGCGAACGCGGCCCATTTCGTTAGCTGACGCATAACTGATCTCCCTTGATCGCCCCGCATGACGGACGGACCCATAAGTGCCGCCAGCAGCTTATGCCGATGACGGTGCGACCGGCAAGCGACGACCGCTCACGTCCCACGCCGGCAAGGCTGTGAACATGCAAGGGGCGCGCCAATTGTTTGAACCTTAAAGAAATTCGTAAAACCCGCCGAACCAGCCGTATCGGATGCGCATTTTGACTTGAAGCGGTGCTTCAATTACGTGAAGGTCGAAAAAAGCATGGTTGCAGCATGATCCTCGATTCCGAGACCAAGGCCGTCGAGCTTCCCGGTGATCACGGCAGCGAGCTTCGGCTATGGCTGCGGCTTTTGACGTGCACGACCCTGATCGAGGGTGAGGTCCGCAGCCGCCTGCGTGAGCGCTTCGACGTCACCCTGCCGCGTTTCGACCTGATGGCCCAACTCGACAAGGTGCCGGAAGGCATGACGCTGTCGGATGTCTCCAAACGGATGATGGTCAGTAACGGCAACGTCACGGGCCTCGTGGAGCGGCTGGTCGAGTCCGGCCATCTCGACCGGCGGACGTCGGCGAGTGACCGCCGCGTGCAGGTGATCCGGCTGACCAAGGCCGGCCGGGCCGAATTCCGCAAGATGGCCGCCGAGCATGAAAACTGGATTGCCGATATCTTTTCCGGCCTTTCGCCGAAAGAAGTGCGCGAGTTGATGCGGCTGTTGGCCAAGACGAAAGCGTCGGCGCACAAGTCCGCACAGGGCAAAACCTAGCAAGGCAAAGCGTAAGGATCTGGATAACGCCGTGACCGGGATCGATTACGAAGTCGAATATAACAACCGGGCCCGCGTTCCGGAAAACCCCGAGTTGATGGCGGGCTGGGCGAGGGATGCGGCCGCCTATCGCGAGCAGCGCGCGCCGCGCCGGATCGCTTACGGGCCGGGGCCGCGGCATGTCATCGATGTGTTTGCCGGCGAGGGTGCACGTCCGCTCGTCGTCTTCATTCACGGCGGTTATTGGCAGGCGCTGGATGGCTCGTGGTTCAGCCACATGGCGCGCGGACTCAACGCCCACGGGATTGGCGTCGCCGTTCCGACCTACGATCTCTGCCCGCAGGTTTCGGTGGCCGACATCATCATGCAGATGCGGGAGGCGATGCGCGAGCTCGCAGAGCTT
>DATHPL010000168.1:0-5439 GCA_035483915.1 Bradyrhizobium sp. | reverse complement strand
CGGATCGCCGAACAAGTCCGCGCCGGCGTTCAGGCGTTACCGGCCGGGCAGCGTGCGGCGGCGTCCGCCCTCGGCTTTGGCCGAATCGGCATGTATCGCCTGGTCCTGCTGCCGCAGGCGTTTCGCATTATCCTGCCGACGCTCACCAACGAGTTCATGACGATCTTCAAGAACACCTCGGTGGCCTTGACCATCGGGCTCGTCGAGTTGACGGCGACCGCGCGCGAGATCAACGAGAATACCTTCCGCACCTTTGAAGCCTTCGGCGTCGTCACGATCGTTTATCTCGTGATTGCTTTACTTGCCTGGCAACTTATGCACCGGATCGAGCGCGCCGTGCAGCTGCCGAGTTTTGTCAGCGGGAGCGGGCGGAAATGATGGTCGATCTTTCCGCCATCGTGTCTGCCGCGCCGTTCCTGCTGACCGGCCTGTTGTTCACGCTCCAGATCACGCTGGTGGGGGTAGCCGGAGGCATCGTGTTCGGCAGCCTGCTCGCGGTGGCGCGGCTGTCACAGAACCGTCTGCTATCGACGCTGGCGACGGCTTACGTCAATCTCATGCGCTCGATCCCGCTAATCCTCGTGATCTTCTGGGTATTCTTTCTGGTGCCCTGGGCGATCGGTTGGCTGACCAATGGCGGCCGTCCCGTCGCGGTCGGGGCGTCGTTGACCATTTACGTAACCTTCGTGCTGTTCGAAGCGGCGTACTATGCCGAGATCGTGCGGGCCGGCTTCCGTTCGATTTCGACCGGGCAATATGCGGCCTGCGACGCGCTCGGGCTCTCAAAACTCCAGGCCTATATTTACGTTCTATTTCCGCAGGCGTTGCTGAGCGTGTTGCCGATTCTGCTGACACAGACGATCGTGCTGTTTCAGGACACTTCGCTGGTCTACGTCATCTCGGCGACTGATCTTCTCGGCGCGGCGACCAAGATCGCCCAGCGCGACGGCCGTCTGGTCGAGATGTATCTGATCGTCGGCGTGATCTATTTCCTGTTTTGTTACGCCGCATCGCAATTCGTCAAACGGCTGCAAGGCCGCCTCGCTTACGGGGTCCGATGACGGTGTTGATTGGCGCGTGTTGCCAGGTTGCAATGCTCGTTTCTTTTCTGCCGGATCAAGTCAGGCGTCTTGCCCGCACATCGTCCTCTATCTACGATCGCTCCCTAAACTCTGCCATCAAGGTAGATGAACAGGCCCGCGTCTCGCCAACCGTGCGGGCCCAACAAGAACCATGGGAGAAAACATCATGACGACGCGCCGCGATTTTCTGAAAACCGGCACGGCGGCTGCGGCCACCGGTATCTTCTTTTGCGGCTGCGGCCTTTTGCCTAGCGTGCACGCGCAAGCGTCGGCGCGCTCGATGCTCCCGGTCTCGGTCAACGGCAAGCGGGTCAAGACCATCGACGTGCATGCGCACTGCAATTTCCACGAAGCCGGCGGGCTGTTGGGCGAAGAGGGCCGCAAGCGTCAGGCGGGCCCGATCAACGGAGCGGAAGAGACCTTCATCGATCTCAAGCAGCGGCTCGCCGCGATGGATTCGCAGGCCGTGGACATGGAGGTCCTGTCAATCAATCCGTTCTGGTATGACAAGGAGCGCGATCTTGCAGCTCGAATCGTGAAAATCCAGAACGAGAATCTCGCCGAATTCTGTGCCTCGCATTCAGACCGCTTCGCGGCCTTTGCCTCGCTCACCTTGCAGGCGCCTGATCTCGCCGTGCAGGAGCTGGAGACCGCGATCAAGAAGCAGGGCTTGAAGGGCGCCGCGATCGGCGGCTCCATGAACAATATCGATTTTTCGGACCCCCAATTCCACCCGGTCTGGGCCAAGGCCGAAGAACTCGGTGCGCCCCTGTTCATTCATCCGCGCGGCACGCCCGAGCTTGGCAAACGGTTCGTGGGCAACGGCTGGCTCGACAACACCATCGGCAATCCCCTGGATACGACGATCGCGCTGTCGCATTTGATTTTCGAAGGCACGCTCGATCGTTTCCCGGGATTGAAGGTGATCGCGGCGCATGGCGGTGGTTATCTCGGATCTTATGCCGACCGTTCCGATCATCCCTGCACGGTCGGGCCCAAAGGGTGCAACCCCGAGGTCAAGCTGAAGAAGCAGCCGACCGAATATCTGAAGCAGATTTATTTCGATTCGCTAGTCTTCACGCCCGAGGCGATCCGCCATCTGGCAGCACAAGTCGGTGCGGGCCAGATCATGCTCGGCAGCGATTATCCCTATCCCTGGCAGCTCAGCCCGGTGGACCACATTTTCGCCTCCACCTCGCTCAGCGATGATGAGAAGGCCGACATCCTCGGCCGGACCGCGGCGAAACTGTTCAATATCGCGTAGCGTTACCGTTTACGGGAGTGCGATGCCCACTTCGCGATAAAACCGCATCGCGCCGGGATGAAACGGCAGGACACGGTTGTTCGCGGCATTAGCGGCGCGTGTGCCTGTCGCGGTCGGATAGATCTCGGATTTGGGATCGGCTGCCGACAGAACGGCCTTGGTGATCGCATAGGCCATATCGTCCGGAAGGTCCTTGTTGGCAACCACGAAATTCCAGGCGGAAAAGCTTTTGATCTCGGCCGTCTGTCCCTTGTAGGTGCCGGGCGGGATCGTCGTTGCCGACAGCGCCGGCAGCTTTGCGAGTACGGCTGTGACTTCGGCGTCCGAAAGTCCGAACACGATCGCATCGGTCTGATTGGCCACTGCGACCAGCGACGGAATCGGCACTACCGCGCCCTGCCACAGCGCATCGATCTCGCCGTCAAGCACCTGGCGCGAGAGCGCAGCCGGATCGCCGTTGACGATGACGGGTTTGATATGCGCGACGTCGGCGGCGGCGCGAAAGAATCCTTCGGCTGGTCCCTTTGCGGGGCCGACGCCGACTTTCTTGCCGTCGAGATCGGCGAGCGAGCGGAGCCCGCTTTGGCGCAAAGCCGCAACCTGGAACGATGTTTCGTACATCGGGAATAGCGCGCGTACATTTTCATGTTTGCGGCCGGCGGCAAAGCCGGTGCCGCTGATAGCTTCATAGGCTGACGCCATGAAGGCCGTTCCAATCGTCATGGGTGCGGCATCGACGGCCGACAGGTTTTCGTTCGAGCCGCCACTTTTCTTGATCTCGAGGTGAAGGCCTTTGGTGGCGAGATACGCTGCGACTCCTTGCCCATAGGGCAGGAACGCGCTGCCGTCGCCGGCGGTCATGAAGGTCACTGGCGTTTGTGCGATCGCCGGTGCTGCGCCGAGCATGGCCATACCCAACAGCAGGCTGGAAACCAGAATTCGTCTCATGGGAATCACGTGGTCCTGAAGCGAAGCACGCCGTCGACTTCTTCGCTCCCGAGGCGGCCTTCGACCAGCATGTAGTTGACATGCGCGATCAATTCGCCGGCGGCAAATCCCATCTGGTGCTCGTCGAGCACATGTTTATGGAACACCACCGGCACGAGCTCTCTCGACGTTTTCGACGTCTCCCGGCACGCATCCGCGATCAGCCGGCAACGGTCCTCGTGATGATCGGCCAGTTGCTTGATCCGTGTCTTCAGACCGTAGAACGGCACGCCATGGCCGGGCAGCACCAGGAGGTCGTAGGGCAGCGTGGTGGTGAGGCTTGCGAGCGAGGCGAGATATTCGCCGAGCGAGTTCTGCTCGGGTTCGACCGCCCAGACGCTGACATTGGGTGAGATCTTGCTCAGCACCTGGTCGGCGGCCAGAAACAGCTTGTCGGCGGCGCAATAGAGCATGACCTGATCGAGCGCGTGCCCGCCGCCGGTGATGACCTTGAAGCGGCGCGTGCCGATCGAAATCTCATCGCCATGCGATATCCGCCGATAGGAAGCCGGCAGGGTCGAGACCCGCTGCAGGTACTCCTGGCCGCGCCCGAGCAGTTTGTCGGTCAGGCTTTCGTCCATGCCGTGACGGCGAAAGAACAGCCGCTGTGCCTGCCTGCGTTCTTCAGTGCCGCGGTTCTGATGATAGACCGATTGCAGATATTCGACCTGCGACATGTAAAGCGGGCAATCGAAACGCCCGATGACCCAGCCGGCGAGGCCGACATGATCGGGATGGGAATGGGTGACGATCAGCCGGCTGATCTTGACGTGAGCGAGCGGGCCTTCAAATAAAGCGGTCCAGGCCGCGATGGTTTCCTCATTGCCGAAGCCGGAATCCACCATCGCCCAGCCGTCGCCATCGGCGAGCAGATAGATGTTCACGTGATTGAGGCGAAACGGCAGTTTCAGGCGAACCCACAACAGGCCCGGCATGATCTCCACGACTTGATCGGGGCCTGGATGGTTTTCCCAGGGGTAACGCAGGGCCTCCGCCGAGGATTTTGTCGCGTCTGTTTTTGTATCCGTCATTCCGATCCGGCTCGTGGTGGTCTCGCCGACGCTACTATCGGCGTCGCGGCTTTCGAACACAATCCGGAATCCGGTAGGGCACAAAAGCAAAAAGGCCGGCGCGAGGCCGACCTTTTCTAACCGAGTGATCTGCGAAGATCAGTACTTCGCGACCAACGGGCCTCCCCAGTTGAAGCGATAGTTGATGCCCGCCTTGACGACGTGGTCGTCGGTGCGGAAGCTGCCGAACGGAACCAGCGCGGCCGGAGCGGTGAAGCTCGAATTGCCGAAGTTGTAGTACTGGTACTCGATCTTGCCCGACCAGTTCTGGGTGAACATGTATTCGAGGCCGGCACCGACGGTGTAGCCGTTGCTGTGGTTGCCCGAGAGGGCGAACGGGACCGACGCGCCAGCGCCGTTCACGAGCGAATCGTTGTTGTCGGAGAAGGCATAACCGCCCTTCACGTAGAGCAGGCCCGGACCCCAGGTGTAGCCGATGCGGCCGGTGACGGAGCCGAGGCCACGCTGGTTGTTGGTGTAGGAGCTGGTGTTCGGGAAGACGACGCTGCCGTTGTTGCCGGCGATCCAGGAGTATTCAGCTTCCGCACCGATCACCCAGTTCGGGTTGAACTGGTAGTCGGCACCGCCCTGCAAACCGCCGAGGAAACGGCCATTGCCGTTGTTGCCGGTGCTCAGGCCGCCGAAATTGCTGTTGCCGCTAAACACGCCGCCGATATGGCCGCCGATGTAAAAGCCGGTCCAGTTGTAAAGCGGGGCGGCGTAGGCCGGCGCCTTGGTGTACTGGGTGCGGGCCGGAAGGTCGGCAGCGAGTGCTGGCACAGTCGCGCCGAGGGCGACGAGAGCCACAGTTGCAAGTAGAAATTTCTTCATTGGTAGTTCTCCAGAGTGTAGTTCGATTTTTCAGATCGAGCGCTTTCTGCGCCGTCCATGGCGCGCACTTAGCCAGCTTTTGAGTAAAAAGCTGTCACTGTTCAGCCACACCCGTGGAGAACCCAACACATTGGGGAACAACACGAATTTGTGCTTAATGACAGGCTAATGAAGCCTTAAAGACGCCTTAATTTCTGTAGGCCGC
>DATHPL010000167.1:0-3720 GCA_035483915.1 Bradyrhizobium sp. | reverse complement strand
CGCCGCGCGCAAGCAGGAACCGATCACCTCGACACGGGCGCTGGCCGATCTCGTCGGCAAGATCGTGCGTTCGAAGCCGGGCGAGATTCACCCTGCCACGCGGACGTTCCAGGGTCTGCGAATTTTCGTCAACGGCGAACTTGACGAGTTGCATCTGGCGCTTTCCGCGGCCGAACAGGTGCTCAAGCCCGGCGGCCGGCTCGTTGTGGTGTCGTTTCATTCGCTGGAAGACCGCATCGTCAAGAACTTCTTCAACGAGCGCGCCAAGGCAGGCGGCGGCTCGCGGCATCAGCCGGAAGCGGCGCTGCGCCCGCCGAGTTTCACGATCCTCACCAAGCGGCCCGTGACGGCGCAAGATGATGAGGTTTCCGCCAATCCGCGCGCGCGCTCCGCGAAGCTGCGTGCCGGCGAACGTACCGATGTGCCTGCCCATGCCGCCGGCGCCTTACCGGGATGGCCTACCCTCGATACCGTGACGAGGGGAGGCTAGAGGTATGCGCATCCTCCATCTCCTCGTGATCGGCGTCCTGGTGTTCGCCGCCGCCTACGTCTACCGGATCAAAATGGAATCGACCGAGCGCACCGAACGCGTGCTCCGGCTGCGCGCCGAAATCCGCGAGCAGCGCGACGCGATCGCGGTGTTGCGCGCCGAGTGGGCGAAGCTCGACTCGCCGTTGCGGCTGCAAGGTCTGGTCGAGCGCCACCTTGCGTTGAAGCCGCTCAACGCCAACCAATATGATTCACTAAGGAACCTGCCCGACCGTCCGCCGAGCCTCGTTAAGCCAGGTGCCCCTGACCCGATCGGATCGATGCTCGAGACCATCGAGGCGACCGCCGATGCGTCAACGACGACCGGTTCGATCCCACAGCAGGAGGGGCAGCGATGACCGATCGGCCGCCTTCCGCGCGGGGGCTTTCCCGTCCGCACGAATCCTGGCGGGTGCGGCTGGTTCGCAGCCTGCTTTATGGGCGTAACGTCGATCGCGCCGCGAAAGCGCGCGCCCGTGTCGGCTTCGTGATGCTGGCCTTTATCGCAATCTACGCGGTGATCGGTGGCCGGCTCGTGATGTTTACGATCGGTGTCGACGCTCACAGGGCAGCCCGCGCTTCCAAGGACGCGATTGCCACCGCACGGCCTGACATCGTCGACCGCAACGGCGAAATTCTCGCCACCGACGTCAAGGCGCCGAGCTTGTTCGGCGAGCCGCGCCGTATCATCGACAAGGACGAGGCGATCGAACTTCTGACCGCAACCTTGCCCGATCTCGACACCGGCGAGGTGCGCGATCGCCTGTCCGGCCGCAAAGGCTTTGTCTGGCTCAAGCGCGAAATCTCACCGCAACAGCAGCAGGAAATTCACCGTCTCGGCATTCCCGGTATCGGCTTCTTGCGCGAGAACAAGCGCGTCTATCCGACCGGCAACGAGGTCGCGCACCTGATCGGCCTCGTCAATATCGATAATCAAGGCATCGCCGGGATGGAGAAGTGGCTCGACAACAACGGTCTTGCCGATCTGCATCTCGCCGGCTTTGCCACCGATCGTTTGCAGCGTCCGGTCGAATTGTCGGTGGACCTGAGGGTCGAGCATGCGCTGCGCGACGAACTGCTCAAGGCCAAGGAAAAATTTCACGCCAAGGCAGCCTCCGGCCTCGTCACCAACGTCAGGACCGGCGAGGTCGTCGCCATGGTCTCGGTGCCGGATTTCGATCCGAACAATCCCAAGGAAGCGCACGATCCCGACCGCATCAATCGGCTGACCACGGGCGTCTACGAGATGGGCTCGACCTTCAAGGCGTTCACGCTGGCGATGGCGCTCGACACCGGCAAATACGGCCTCGATTCGTTGTGGGATGCGCGTGGACCGCTGCATTATGGAAAATTCGCGATCCATGACGACGAACCGAAAGGCCGCTTCCTCAACATGAAGGAGGTATTCACCTTCTCCTCCAACGTAGGCGCTGCGCGCATTGCATTGTCGCAAGGTGTGGAAGCGCACAAGGCGTTCCTGCGCAAGATGGGCCAGCTCGAGCGGCTGCGCACCGAATTGCCGGAGAGCGCTTCGCCGATCGTGCCGCACCACTGGAGCGATCTGAACACGATCACGATCGCGTTCGGCCATGGCATGGCGGTGGCGCCGTTGCAGGCGGTGATGGGCGTCAGTGCGCTGGTCAATGGCGGCTACTTGATCCCGCCGACCTTCCTCAAGCGCAGCGAGCAGGAAGCGATGGAGGTCGCCAAGCGGGTGATCCGGCCGGAGACGTCGGAGAAGATGCGGTTCCTGATGCGCCTCAATGCCGAGATCGGCACCGCGCGCAAGGCCGACGTCAAGGGCTATTACATCGGCGGCAAGACCGGCACCGCCGAGAAGGTCATCAATGGCCGCTATGCCAAGAAACGCGTGCTCACCGCCTTCACCGCGATCCTTCCCGTGGACAAGCCGCGCTATCAACTCCTGATCATGCTGGACGAGCCGCAACCGTTGAAAGAAACGTACGGGTTCATCACCTCGGGCTGGAACGCAGTGCCGACCGCCGGCAACGTGATCTCCCGGATCGCCCCGCTTTTGGGTATCGAACCGCGTTTCGACCTGCCGCCGTCCGACCGCCTTATTCTTGCGGCATCGAAGACAAGCCAGTAAAGGCGTGATCAAACCCTCATGGTGAGGAGCGCCACCGCCCGAGCAGGCCGAGTGAGAGCGAGGCCGTTAGCGAACGGCGGCCACAAAAAGACGCGTCTTACGGACGATGCTTCGCATCGCCGGGCGAACCATGAGGCCCCGCCATCGCCTCATCCTTCGAGACGCCGCTTGCGCGGCCCCTCAGGATGAGGGAAGAGGCGAGCCCTGACGCAGTAGGATTAGGCACCGGACTGACTGGAATGTCATGAAACTCCGCGACCTCTTCAGCGATGACGCCAGGATGGATCCGCAGGCGAAGGCCGTGGAGATCGCTGGCCTTTCCGTCGACAGCCGCGCCGTCAAGCCGGGCGATCTGTTCTTTGCGTTGGCCGGCGCCAGGACCGACGGCGCGCGTTTCATCGACGCGGCGATTGCCGCCGGCGCTGTCGCGGTTGCGGGCGATCATCCGCCACCTGACGGATGCCGCGTGCCGTTTGTGTCGACGCTTAATGCGCGCCGCGCGCTGGCGCTGGCAGCCGCGAAATTCTTCCCAAACCAGCCATCGACGATCGCTTCCGTCACGGGCACCAGTGGCAAGACATCGGTCGCCGCCTTCACGCGCGAGATATGGCAGCACCTCGGGTTTGAGGCCGCGAGCATCGGTACGGTAGGTTTGGTCTCGCCGAAGCGCACGGTCTATGGCTCGCTGACCACGCCGGATCCGATCGCTCTGCACCGTCAGCTCGACGAGATTGCGCGCGAGGGCGTCACCCATCTGGCCTTTGAAGCCTCCTCGCACGGGCTCGATCAATACCGGCTCGACGGCGTGCGGGTGAATGCCGGCGCTTTCACGAACCTCACGCGCGATCACATGGATTACCATCCGGACGTCGCGCATTATCTCGCCGCGAAACTTCGGCTGTTCCGTGATCTCGTGGTGGATGGCGGCGCAGCCGTGATCTCGGCCGATCACGACCACTCGTCCGATGTGATCGAGGTTGCGCGCCAACGGAAGCTGCTGACGATCACGGTCGGCCGCAAGGGCGATGGCGCGGGTGAGGGGATTGCGGTTGCAGCCACGGCCATCGACGGTTTCACGCAGC
>DATHPL010000166.1:0-8450 GCA_035483915.1 Bradyrhizobium sp. | reverse complement strand
AACCGCGTGCAGAAGACCTCCGACGTCGTCAAGGAAGGCGACAAGGTCAAGGTCAAGCTGCTCGGCTTCGACGACCGCGGCAAGACGCGGCTGTCGATGAAGGCGGTCGATCAAACGACCGGCGAAGACCTCGAGGCCAAGCAGCCGGTGCCCGCACAAGCTGCCGGCGAATAAATCCGAAATAGAAACGCAAGAAAAAAGGGCGGCTTTTCAGCCGCCCTTTTGTTTTGGTGATCGCTTGCGGTTTACGCCGCGATATCGAAGCGATCGGCGTTCATGACCTTGGTCCAGGCGGCGACGAAGTCCTTGGCGAACTTCTCCTTCGAATCCGAGGTCGCATAAACTTCCGCGAAGGCGCGGAGCTGCGAATGCGAACCGAAGATCAGGTCGATGCGCGTGCCGGTCCACTTCGCCGCTTTGGTTTTGCGGTCGCGGCCTTCATAGGTGCCGTCGGCGGCCGGTTGCCAGACCGTCGCCATGTCGAGCAGGTTGACGAAGAAGTCGTTGGAGAGCGTCCCCGGCTTCTGGGTGAAGACGCCGTGCTTCGAGTTACCCGCATTGGCGCCAAGCACGCGCAGGCCACCGAGGAGCACCGTCATCTCGGGTCCCGTCAGCTTGAGCAATTGCGCCCGGTCAACCAACGCCTCCTCAGGCGCCATGAATTGATGCTTCTTCGCGTTGGTATAGTTGCGGAAGCCGTCTGCCCGCGGTTCGAGCGGAGCAAAGGACTCGACGTCGGTTTGATCCTGCGAAGCATCCGTGCGGCCCGGCGTGAACGGAACCTTCACGTCGATTCCCGCGTCCTTGGCGGCTTTTTCGACCGCCGCAGAGCCACCGAGAACGATCAGGTCGGCGAGCGAGACCTTTTTGCCGAACTCCTTCTGGATCGCCTCCAGCTTCGAGAGCACGGTCTTGAGCTCGGCCGGCTGGTTGACTTCCCAGTCCTTCTGCGGCGCCAGACGAATGCGCGCGCCGTTCGCGCCACCGCGCTTGTCCGAGCCGCGGAACGTCGAGGCCGACGCCCATGCGGTCGAGACCAGTTGGGACACCGACAGGCCTGAGGCGAGAATCTTCGTCTTCAGCGCGGCGATGTCCTGTTCGCCGATCGGCGGATGATCCGCAGCCGGAATCGGATCCTGCCAGATCAGCGTTTCCTTCGGCACCAGCGGGCCGAGGTAGCGCACGACCGGACCCATGTCGCGGTGCGTGAGCTTGAACCACGCCCGCGCGAAGGCGTCCGCAAACTGATCCGGATTTTCGTAGAAACGCCGCGAGATCTTCTCGTAGGCCGGATCGAAGCGAAGCGACAGATCGGTGGTCAGCATAGTCGGTACATGCTTTTTCGACTTGTCATAGGCATCGGGGATAGTGGCTTCGGCACCCTTGGCCTTCCACTGCTTGGCGCCTGCCGGGCTCTTAGTGAGCTCCCATTCGTATTTGAACAGGTTATCGAAGAAGGCATTGCTCCACTTCGTCGGCGTCTGCGTCCAGGTAACTTCCGGACCGCCGGTGATGGCGTGAGCGCCAACGCCCGTGCCGTGCGTGCTCTTCCAGCCCAGACCCTGATCCTCAAGCGCACTGCCTTCGGGATCTGCTCCCACCAGCGACGGATCGCCCGCGCCGTGAGTCTTGCCGAAGGAGTGGCCGCCGGCGATCAATGCGACGGTTTCTTCATCGTTCATCGCCATCCGGAAGAAGGTTTCGCGAATGTCCTTGGCGGCGGCGAGGGGGTCCGGATTGCCGTTGGGTCCTTCCGGATTGACGTAGATGAGGCCCATCTGCACCGCGCCGAGCGGTTCGGCGAGCTGGCGTTCGCCGCTGTAACGTTCGTCACCGAGCCAGGTGCCCTCAGGCCCCCAGTACAGCTCTTCAGGCTCCCAGACGTCGGCGCGGCCGCCGGCAAAACCGAACGTCTTGAAGCCCATCGATTCCAGCGCGACGTTGCCGGCGAGAACCATCAGGTCGGCCCAGGAGATTTTACGGCCGTACTTCTGCTTGATCGGCCACAAGAGCCGGCGTGCCTTGTCGAGATTGGTGTTGTCAGGCCAGCTGTTCAACGGCGCAAAGCGCTGCTGACCGGCGCCGGCGCCACCGCGGCCGTCCGTGATGCGATAGGTACCTGCACTATGCCAGGCCATGCGGATCATCAACCCGCCGTAATGGCCGAAATCGGCCGGCCACCATTCCTGCGATTCCGTCATCAACGCATGCAGGTCCTTGATCACTGCGTTGAGATCGAGAGTTTTGAATTCCTTGGCGTAGTCGAACGCCTTGCCCATCGGATCGGATAGGGTGGAATTCCGGTGCAGAACCGAAACATCCAGCGTTTCCGGCCACCAGTCACGGTTGGCATGTCCGCGTGTCCCGCCCGTAAACGGGCACTTCGCTTGGTCGTCCATGATCGTCTCCTCTTGTGGTCTGGGAGTTCTGCCTCTCAAAGCCAGAGCCGCAATCTACGCGGCCCTTTCCATCAGGTAAAATAGAGATTAATGATGACAGCGATAGGATAATCTGATGATCAACGTCACGCTGCGGCAGCTCCGCTACTTCGACGCGCTGGTCCGTCACGGCCATTTTGGACGTGCGGCCGAAGCCTGTTCGATCTCGCAGCCCGCTCTGTCGATGCAGATCAAGGAAATGGAGGAAACCCTCGGCGGCGTGCTGCTGGAACGCAGGGCGCGACAGATTGCGTTGACGAAATTTGGCGAAGAACTCCTGCACCGCGTCCGCGACATCCTACGTTCCGTCGATGAACTCGGCGATTTCGCGCGCGCCTCGCGCGACCGGCTTGCCGGACGATTGCGTGTCGGCATGATTCCGACCATTGCGCCTTATCTGTTGCCGAAGGTCATCGAAAATCTCGCGCGCCTGCACCCGGAGCTCGATATTCACGTCCGTGAGACGCTGACGCCGAAGCTGATCAAGGAAGTCGCGGAAGGCCGGCTCGACACCGCGATCGTAGCATTGCCGGTGTCGGAGCCTTCATTGGCCGAGGTCGCTCTGTTCCAGGAAAACTTCCTGCTGGTACGCTCCAGCGAGCATGAAGGCGCGCCGGTGCCGAGCCGGGAGACCTTGCGCGAAATGAAACTTTTGCTTCTGGAAGAGGGACATTGTTTCCGCGATCAGGCGCTATCGTTCTGTAATTTGCAGTCTTCGCCGCCCCGGGAAATGCTGGACGCAAGCTCGCTGTCCACGCTGGTCCAGATGGTCGGCGCCGGCATCGGTGTGACGTTGATTCCGGAAATGGCCGTGGAAGTTGAAACACGCTCGGCCTCGGTATCGGTCGTGCGTTTCAAAAATCCACAGCCTTCACGTACCATCGGCATGGTCTGGCGCAAGACCAATCCGCTGGCACGACAGCTTCAGCAAATCTCCGAGGTGGTGTGCCTGTCGGCCGGCAAGACGCGCGGGCGCCGCAGCGCAGCTGGCGTAGCCTTTCCCCGCAGCCTCAAGGCCTGAAAAAAGCGCAGCTTGGTATGAACGCCGAAGATTATGCTCGGACGGGAAGCGCCTGAGCCGACGATCAGACTGATGATGAAATATTTTCGACGGAAGCGATCGATATAAATCGATCGTTCGTCTTGCGCGCGTATCGTGCACGCTCTAGTTTTTGGTCTCGTCTTCGTCAACCATCGTCTCGCCAGTTAATTTCCCATGTCGCGTCCCCTCGCCGCCGCCACTATTCTCCTGGCGTATCTCATCATCCCTGCGTGGAGTCAGTCTCCAGCGCCCGCCGCCGCTCCCGCCCCTCCCTTACCTGGCAAGCCTGTCGCCAAGAAGCCTGCGCCGAAGGCGAAAGCAGCAGTGAAACCGCTGGCAGCAGCCGCGGATAGCGGGCCATGTCAGATCGGGGTCATTCCTGCAATCGGTGACAAGTTTGTATTGGAGCACATTGGACTGACTGTATTCGGCAATGAATTCACGGACGCGCCGGTCGAGTCTTGGGCGCTCGACGATCTCGTGGTCGCGCGGGCCCGCGCCGCTGCAGGTGGTCAGTCCGTCAAGCGGATAACCTATGCGAGAGGCGCATTCGATCCTTATTATAACCCTCCAAGAGAGTTGTTCCGCGATGCGAAGAACGATCTGGTCAACGTCGTCCGGCAGGTCGCCGCGAACGCTAACTGCGACCGTTATCTCGTCGTCGTCCGGTCAAGCGGGCAAGTACCCAACACAAATCAAAGCGCAACCGGCATTGGGCTCCTGACTAATTGGGCTTCCGGGACTTTCAAAAACGCTCAGTTGTTCACCTTCATCGGCATAGCCGTTTTCGACGGCAAAACCTTCACAAAACATGAAGACCCGATCGGTTTCGGGGCGCGGCTCGCAGAACACCTTTCGCATTTTGGGAGAAGCGAGTTTTTCGAGCCGCTCAAAGACTTCGAAGTTCCAGCAACGCCGGAGTCAGTAGCTGGCAACAGTCGATTGCGAGACGGCGCGCGCGCCATGATCGCTGCAAGGCTGGACAAAGAATTGCCTGCGTATCTTAATGATGCTGCCAATGCCCAATAGCTGACACGCTTTACAAGTCAGCTCGGCGCATTATGACACTCAAGGACAGGCGTTTATGATGAAACTTTACTGGTCGCCGCGCTCGCGGTCGTTTTCCGCGCTTTGGCTGATGGAAGAAACCGGCCAGCCCTATGAGCGCGTGCTGACCGACATCAGCAAGGGTGCGCAGAAGACAGCGGAATATCTTGCCATCAATCCGATGGGCAAGGTGCCCGCGCTCCAAGACGGCGAGGCCACGCTCGCGGAAGCCGCAGCAATCTGCGCCTATGTCGCCGAGCGCTATCCGCAAGCGAAGCTGGCACCGCCGCTCGGCGATCCCTTGCGCGCGAAATATCTCTACTGGCTTTTCTTTGGGCCCGGCTGCGTCGAACCGGCGATGGTGCAGGTCGCTACCAAGATCGAGATGAACCCGGCTTCCGCCGGCTGGGGCGATGCGCAACGCGTGTACGACGTGCTGGATGTCGCGCTGGAAAAGGGACCGTGGATTCTCGGCGAGAATTTCTCGGCCGCCGATATCGTGATCGGATCCGGGCTGAATTTCTCGATCCGGCTGTTCAAGATGCTGCCGACGCGACCGTCATTCGACCGCTATCTCGACGCCTGCGCCGCGCGGCCGGCGTTTCAGCGCGCCGGCGCGCTAGTGATGGGCTAGACTGTTGTTTTATTCGCCGCCCTTCAGATTTTCCGGCTTCGGCATCGAGATGACGTTGTAGCCGGAATCGACGAAGTGCGTTTCGCCTGTGACGCCGCCCGAGAGGTCTGAAAGCAAATACAGCGCGGAACCGCCGAGTTCGTCCAGCGTGACGCCGCGGCCAAGCGGCGAATGCTTCTGCTGGAAGGCAAACATCGCCCGTGCATCGCCGATGCCCGAGCCGGCCAGCGTGCGAATCGGACCTGCCGAAATCGCGTTCACACGGATTCCGCGAGGCCCGAAGTCGGCGGCAAGGTAACGGACAGAAGCTTCCAGCGCGGCCTTGGCGACGCCCATCACGTTATAATTCGGCATCACGCGCGTTGAACCGCCGAAGGTCAGCGTGATCATGGCGCCGCCCGTTTCCGGCATCAGTTCCGCGGCGCGCTTGGCCAATTCGGTGAACGAAAAACAGGAGATCAGCATGGTACGCGCAAAATTGTCGCGCGTAGTGTCGGCGTAGCGGCCCTTTAGCTCGTTCTTGTCGGAAAACGCGATGGCGTGGACCAGAAAATCCAGCCCGCCCCATTTGGTCTTCAACTCGTTGAAGACGGAATCGACGCTTGAGAGATCCTCGACATCGCACGGCAACACCACGTCGACGCCGAGCGAGGCGGCCAGCGGCTTGACCCGCTTGCCAAGCGCATCGCCCTGATAGGTGAAGGCGAGTTCGGCTCCTTCGCCCGCAAGCGTCTTGGCGATCCCCCACGCAATCGAGTGGTCGTTGGCAACGCCCATGACCAAGCCGCGCTTGCCCTTCATCAGGTCTTGCATCGCGCTCACAACTCCACACTCAGGGGGATAAAACGGACCTTACGCGTCCAGCCGCTTGAACACCAGCGTCGCGTTGGTGCCGCCGAAGCCAAAGGAATTCGACAGCACCGTACCGAGCTTGACGTTATCGATGCGTTTGCGAACGATCGGCATGTCGGCAAACACCGGATCGAGTTCGGTGATATGGGCGCTCTCGCAGATGAAGCCGTTGTTCATCATCAGAAGCGAATAGATCGCTTCCTGCACGCCGGTCGCGCCGAGCGAGTGACCGGTCAGCGCCTTGGTCGCCGAGATCGGCGGACATTTCTCACCGGTCCCGAACACCTTGCGAATGGCCTCGATCTCCGGCGGGTCGCCGGCCGGCGTCGAGGTGGCGTGGGGATTGATGTAGTCGATCTTGGTGTTGACCGTGGACATGGCCATCCGCATGCAGCGCTCGGCGCCTTCGCCCGAAGGGGCGACCATGTCGTAGCCGTCGGACGTTGCGCCATAGCCGACAATTTCACCGTAGATTTTCGCGCCGCGCGCCTTGGCGTGCTCAAGTTCTTCCAATACCACCACGCCGGCGCCGCCGGCGATGACGAAGCCGTCGCGGCTGATGTCATAGGGGCGGGAGGCGGTCGCGGGCGTGTCGTTGTATTTCGACGACATCGCACCCATCGCATCGAACAGCACCGACAGGCTCCAGTCGAGCTCCTCGCAACCGCCGGCAAAAATGATGTCCTGCTTGCCCAGTTGAATGGTCTCGTAGGCGTTGCCGATGCAATGATTGGAGGTGGCGCAGGCCGATGAGATCGAATAGTTCACGCCCCTGATCTTGAACCAGGTGGCGAGCGTTGCGGATGCGGTCGAGGACATCGCCTTCGGCACCGCGAACGGACCGACTCGTTTGGGCCCCTTGGTCCGCGTGGTATCGGCGGCCTCGACGATCGTCCGCGCCGACGGTCCGCCCGAACCCATGATGATGCCGGTGCGGTCATTGGAGACGTCCGACGGCTCGAGGCCCGCGTCCTGGATCGCCTGTTCCATGGCGACATGATTCCAGGCCGCGCCTTCGGCCAGAAAACGCATCGCGCGCCGATCGATCACGCCGGCCGGATCGAGCGTTGGCGCGCCCTGCACCTGTGAGCGGAAGCCCATCTCGGCATATTTTTCTGCGCGGGAAATTCCCGATCGGGCCTCGTGGAGGCTCGAAAGCACTTCCTGGGTGTTGTTTCCGATGGATGAGACGATACCCATCCCCGTGATGACAACCCGCCTCATGACCGCCTCACCCTATCGTTATCTTCTTCTATGATGTCTGTGGCCAAACCAGTCAAAGGTCGCCTCGACCCGGTGAAAAGTTCATGCTCCCGCCTGCACGGCGGCTTCCTGCTTGAACAGCCCGACCTTCAGGTCCTTCGCGCGATAGATAATCTCGCCATCCATGGAAAGCCAGCCGTCCGCGATCCCAAGCACCAGCTTCGATCGCATCACCCGTTTAATGTCGATGTTGTACACAACCTTGCGAACGTTCGGCAGCACTTGGCCGGCCAGTTTCAATTCGCCCAAGCCTAAGGCGCGGCCACGGCCTTCACCACCGATCCAGCCAAGATAAAAGCCGACCATCTGCCACATCGCATCCAGACCAAGACAGCCGGGCATGACCGGATCGTTCTTGAAATGGCAGCCAAAGAACCAAAGGTCCGGCTTGACGTCGAGTTCGGCGCGGATCAGACCCTTGCCGTATTCCCCGCCGGTCTCGGCGATTTCGCTGATGCGGTCGAACATCAGCATCGGAGGCAACGGCAATTGTGCGTTCCCGGGGCCAAACATCTCGCCGCGGGCGCATGCCAGCAAATCCTCAAATTCATAGCCGTTGCGCCGATTCAGCATGGTGCCAGCCTTGTCAAAAATCCCGATGAAGCACTTTAGGCAAAACCGGTCCGCTTGGAGCGGGAATCGGCGTCTGTTGTGCGGATAACTCTCAAACTCCGCAAGGCCGGGAACCCCTGCGGCAGTCGGCATTTGCTGATGCCAATCCGGCGCTAACCGAAGTTCGCGCTCTCTATCACAGGGCTTGCGGGTGGCAAAGCGCGCGGCCGAGGCAAATAGCCGCTTTCCGCCTTTTAACGGGCTTAACCTTTGAATCGTCCTAGTTGCGAAAAACTTGCATCTACGACCGTTCCTCCTTATATTTGATTGAGATATCGAGGTTGTTGGCAGAGTTTGACGTGCAATGAGCGACAACGGTAACATTTTGAACGACGAATTGGTGGGTTCCGAGCCCGGGGCGTCCGGCCGCGAACCCGCGTTGACCGGCTGTCCCTGGCACGACGTCAATGAGATGTTGCAAGCCGCCGGCCTGCGGCCAACCCGCCAGCGGATGGCGCTTGGCTGGCTCTTGTTCGGCAAGGGTGCACGCCATCTCACCGCTGAAATGCTCTACGAGGAAGCGACGCTGGCCAAGGTCCCGGTCTCGCTCGCCACCGTCTAC
>DATHPL010000165.1:0-13658 GCA_035483915.1 Bradyrhizobium sp. | reverse complement strand
GCCGCGGTACCGACATCAAGCTCGGCGGCTCGCTCGAAATGCGGCTCCAGCACGAGACGGCGGGGATTACCGACGAAGCCGAGCGCGCCGCGAAGATCGAGCGCATCAAGGCCGACGTCGAACGCTTTCGCGCCATCGTGCTGAAAGCCGAAGACGTGATCGAGGTCGAACCCGCCAAGGGATCGAAGCCGGCCAAGACCGTGACCCGGCCGGGCGGGCTCTACATCATCGGATCCGAGCGTCACGAATCCCGGCGCATCGACAACCAGCTGCGCGGCCGCTCCGGACGCCAGGGCGATCCCGGACGCTCTAAATTCTTCCTGTCGCTGGAAGACGATCTGATGCGGATTTTCGGGTCTGACCGGCTCGACAGCATGCTGACGCGGCTCGGCCTCAAGGAAGGCGAAGCCATCATCCATCCCTGGATCAACAAGGCGCTGGAAAAGGCCCAGCAGAAGGTCGAGGCCCGCAACTTCGACATCCGCAAGAACCTTCTGAAGTTCGACAACGTCCAGAACGATCAGCGCAAGGTGATTTTCGATCAGCGCGTCGATCTCATGAAGGACGAAAGCGTCGCCGAGACCGTCGCCGACATGCGCCACGCGTTCGTGGAGGACGTCGTCACCAAGCATGTGCCGGAACATGCTTACGCCGAGCAGTGGGACACCGCCGGCCTCAAGGAAGAACTCAAGCGCGTGCTCGATGTCGACCTGCCGGTCGATGAGTGGGCCAAGGAAGAAGGCATCGCCGACGAAGAGCTGCTGACGCGGATCGAAAACCGCGTTGACCAGCACATGGCGGCCAAGGTGGCGCAGTGGGGCCCCGAGGTGATGCGCTATGTCGAGAAGACCATTTTGCTGCAGACCCTCGATCATCTCTGGCGCGAGCATCTGGTCATGCTCGACCATCTGCGTCAGGTGATCGGCTTGCGCGGCTATGGGCAGCGCGATCCGTTGCAGGAATACAAGTCGGAAGCGTTCAGCCTGTTTGAAGCCATGATCGCTCACTTGCGCGAAGCGGTGACGGCGCAATTGATGCGCGTCGAAATCGTTCCGCCTGAAAATCAGCAGCCAGAACTGCCGGCGATGGAAGCCCACAAGCTCGATCCTAACACCGGCGAAGACGAAATGGCGTTCGCTAACGCCTCGCTGGTGCCTGCTGCGACCGCCAACCGCGATCCGAAGAATCCGGCGACATGGGGCAAGGTCGGCCGCAATGAGGATTGCCCGTGCGGCTCTGGCAAGAAATACAAGCATTGCCACGGCAAGTACGCATGAGGGCCTAGGCCCTCATGCTCGCCTGATCTTCATCTCGAAATGTATGCGCCCCTAGTGCGCTATCTTCAGCAACGGAATGCTGTTGGGGTCGGGCGGTGCCGGCATTTGCCGCAAATAAGCGTAGATATCAGCCGCGTCTTTGTCGGAAAGCACCGCCGCCTCATAGGGCGGCATCTGATTGGCGGGATGACGCAGTTGGTTGAGGAAGCCGTCGAACGCAAACTCCGTGCGTGACACCCGCGGGCCCGTCATCATGGCGCCCTGACCGGCGAGGCCATGGCATTGATAGCAGCCGACCTCGCGATAGATCGTCTTGCCGTGCTCGGGATTACCTGAAGGCGCCGGCGCTTGCTGCGCCGCTGCCGATCCGATCGTCAGCGTTAGAATCATCAGCGCATGGCCGAGATGCTTCATGGCTCGCTCCTTATCGCGGCTGCGTGACGACGTCGATCAGTACGGGCTGGCCGGTCTTGACGGCCGCAATGCCCTTGCGGAAAGCCTCAGGCAGATCGTTGGGATCCTCGATCGGGCCGATGCCGAGCGCGCCATAGCCCATCGCGATCTTTGCGTAGTCGATGTTCGGGTTGTCGATGGTCGTGCCGATCGATGCAGTTCGTATGTCGCGATTGTGCCGGTTCGCCATGCGCTGGACGTGCATGATCTCCTGGTGATAGGCGCGGTTGTTCTGGATGATGGTTAGATAAGGAATGCCGTGGTGCGCGGCCGTCCACAGCGTATGCGGCGCCATGTTGAACTCGCCGTCGCCGCAGACGTTGATTACGACGCGGCCGCCGCCGGCGTCACGATGGGCGAGCGCCGCGCCGAGCGCCGCGACCGGCTGATAGCCGACGCCGTAAGCGCCCGAGCCGCCGATGAAACGATAGTGTTTTTCAAGCGGCCACAGCCGATGCGGCCAGCGGGACGAGAAGTCGCCGTCGGCGACCAGCGCCCAGTCTTCCTTCTGCAATTGTCCCCACAGCTCCATGTAAAGCCGCGCTGTGGAGATCGGCTTTGCGTCCCAAGCGAATGTAGCTTCCGTTCGCGCGCGTTCGATGGCGCCGCGATAGGCCTGACGCAGCTTCTCGCCGCGCATCTCGTTGGTGTTTTTGCTGTTGGAGGAAGCCTCTCGCTGCACGGCCTCGATCAGGAAGGGCAGCGTCGTTTGCGCGTCCGCCGTGATGTTGAGATCGGCGCCGACATAACGCTGAAAATCCTGATAATTCGCATGCATCAGCAGATCGTGCGTCGAGATGCTGATGACTTTCACGCCCGGCTTGATCTTCGGCGAGTCAGTGCGCTCGATCTGATCGCGCATGGTGTTGAGCTGGCCGAACAGATCGACCGGCTCGAGCGACAGGATGCAGTCGGCCTGCGCGATCAAGGTGCCTGCGCGCTCCGACTGGCAAAGGTAATTCGTGTTCGGCATGTTCATGCGCGCGCGGTTGTCGATCACCGGCGCCTGCAAAAGCTCTGCGAGCCGCACCAGATCGTCCATGGCGCCTTGCGAGCGCGCGTAGCGATCGGCGATGATCACGGGAGATTCGGCGGCGACCAGCATTTTGGCGGCTTCGCGCAGCGCGTTCGGATCGCCCGCGGTTTGCGAGGCCATGGTCAGACGCGGAATTTTAAGCTTGCGCGCCTCGCGCTCCTCGAGCGGATCTTCCTGGAGCTTGCCGTCGGCGACGATAAACACCGGCCCAGGCGGCTGC
The DNA here is from genome assembly GCA_035483915.1 of Bradyrhizobium sp. Taxonomy (GTDB): domain Bacteria; phylum Pseudomonadota; class Alphaproteobacteria; order Rhizobiales; family Xanthobacteraceae; genus Bradyrhizobium. Next base: position 10,672 of record DATHPL010000165.1, on the reverse strand, counting down.
GCGCAGGAAAGCGCATAGCCGCGCACGGTCGACTCGGCGAAATGCTGCAACGACATCGGGTAGTCGTCCCACTTGACGAAGTCGCGCACGGTCGCCGCGCCGTCCTGCACGCTGTGGAACCATTCGACGCCGGGCCGCCGCTCGGTGAGCGGTCCTGCATTGCCGGTAAAGAGCAGCATGGGAACACGGTCGCAGTAGGCGTTGTAGATCGCCATCGAGGCGTGCTGCGTGCCGACGGTGCCGTGCATGATCGCGGCCATCGGCTTGCCAGCTACCTTGGCGTAGCCATGCGCCATGCCGACCGACACTTCCTCGTGCAGGCAGGTCAGCCACTCGGGCCCCTTGTTCGCCCCGTAATTGATGAAACTTTCCTGAAGACCACGGAAGGTCGAGCCGGGACAGGACGCGATGTAGTCGAGGTTGAGCGTCTTGCAGACATCGACCATGAAGTCGGAGCCGGTCTTCTCGGTCGTGAGACGTTCCATCTCCGGCGGGCGGTCGCGCTCTTTGGCCTGGGCCGCCGCGGTCGGTGTTGGGGCGTTGGCTTTCGTCGGTTGGGGCGCCTGCGCGCTTGCGGTTTTGGGAGCGGCCATCGTGGCTCCGCCGGCTGCGACCACGCCTTTGAGGAATCGACGGCGGTGCAGGCCGGGTGTTTCCGATTTGGCCATGAGCCTTCTCCCGTTTTTTGACCGTCCATCGGCGAGGATGGTCCGGCGTTCTTGTTCGTTTGGGAGAGACTAAAGCATGATCCGGCAAAGTGGGAATCGGTTTTTCCTCGCGACAAACGCAAGCGTTTGCGCGGAGATCATGCGTGAAACGGGTAGAAAAGCTTCAGCTTGGTGAGTTGGTCTACTTGCCCGCCGAGAAGCGGCTCTCGAACGAATTCGCCGACACGACCGGCTGGGCGCCAGCCACAAGGCTGTTCGAAGCGGCAGGCGCGGCCGCCGGAGCAGGCGTATCAGCCGCGGTATCGGTCACGGCCGGCTTGAGCGCCGGTTTGGCGGAAGCCTGTTTGGTGTCCGTCTTCGCCGGCTTTGGCTTGGCGTCGGCGACCTTGGGTTTGGCCGGAGTTGGTGTCGGCTGCGGGGTCGTTGTGCCAGTGGCATCGGCCGCTGCGCTGCCGCCAAGGCCGACCTTGCGGGCGAGGCTGGAGAAGAAACCTTCAGACTCGCCGCTTTGCGCCGGGGCCACAGACTGCGCGGCAGGGGCAGCAGAAGCCACCCGCGTCGACGGGGCGGTCGAGGTGGTTCCCAACGAGGCCGCCAGAGGTTCATTCGGTGAGGTCACAGGCCCGCGCGGCGGATTGACGGTATCCGGAATGGTGCCGGGTGCCCTTTCGGCCGTGGCGAACGGCGACGGACTTGGGCCTGCTTCCGAAAGGCCGGTGCTGCCGTTGGGCAGCTTGGCGGCGAACACCCTGTGCATGCCGCCGTCGATGCCGGTATTGAGCTGCGCGACGGGCGTTCCCTTCGCGACCAGCTTGGCGAATTCGGCGTCGTCGGCTTGCTGCTTTTCGCGCACGGCGTCGGCGACTTCGTCCGGGACGACATAAGCGGGGCATTTGGCCGAGGCTTCAAACACCGGATCGCGCTTGGCGTCGGGCGCTTTCACGGCGTCGAACACATATTTCTTTTCGCAGAAATCGACCTTCGGCTCCTGCCGGGTCACCTCGAAATGATCGTTGCCTTCCTTGATCATCTTCCAGAATGCCATGTGCGGGCTGTTACGATGCCGCGCCATGTTCATCGCCGTCATGTGGAACGGATAGGCCTGGAACTGAAATGATTTCTGGCCGCCGAAAAACGACTCGCGCCCAAGCGAATAGATTTCCGCGATCTGTTCGTCGGTCATCGCGTAGCAGCCGCGCGACGAGCAGTCGCCATGGACCATCAGCTCCGAGCCGGTATGTCCGAGCGATCGGTCATACGCGTTCGGATAGCCGGTATTGAACGAGAGGTAGTAGGCCGACGTCGGGTTCATCTGTGCCGGCGAGATCGCATAGAAGCCTTCCGGCGCCTGGCGGTCGCCTTCGCGGACCTTCGGTCCGAGATCGCCGGACCAGCGGCAGATCGGATAGGTCTTCAACAGCGCGAAGCGGCCGGTACGGTCCTGCTTCCAGACCTCGAGTTCGGCTTCCTGCTTGAACAGGCGGACCAGGATCGGCGATTGCAGATCCATATTCTTTTCGACCATCGCCGCGAGCAGCTTGGGCGGGACGGGCTGATTGGCCTTGGCGTTGGTGGCAAGCGAACCGATCTCGTCGCTATTGCAGCCAGCCAGAAGCACAGCTGCCGACAGCGCAGCAGACGTCAGGAGTGCGCGAACCAATGAGTGGCCGATCAATGCAAAGCTCCACACCCAACGGGCAAATCTCGCACCCCAAACCAGCGTCGACGCCCTGAAGCCATTGAGTAAAATATTATCCTTAAAGACCCCGCCGTCGCAAGCCGCGACTGGCTGCGTGGCCCGTGGCCCCTGCGGCGTGGTGAATCAAATTTAAACAGGCGGCTGAAGGCCCAATTGGGGCCGAAATGGCGAAAATCTGGAAAAAGTGGGGCGGCGGAATGCGTATCCGATTCCGGCAAGAACGACGTTCAGAACGGTTTTCGGCCGATATCGAGGAATTTCTGCCGCCGCTGCTTGCGGATGGCGGCGGCGTCGAGCTGCGCGAAGCCGCTGAGCGCCTCGGCGATGGCCTCGCCGGTGCTCGCAATCATGGCGGCGGAATCGCGGTGGGCGCCCCCGACCGGCTCTTTGAGGATTTGGTCGATCACGCCGAATCGAAGCATGTCCTGGGCGGTGATCTTCATATTGGTCGCGGCCTCCTGGGCCTTGGTCCCGTCGCGCCACAGGATCGAGGAGGCAGCCTCCGGCGAAATCACACTATAGATCGCGTGCTCGAACATCAGCACGCGGTTCGCCGTCGTGATGGCAATGGCCCCGCCGGACATTCCCTCGCCGGTGATGATCGCGATATTCGGCACCCCAAGCGACAGACAGGCATCGGTCGAGCGCGCAATGGCTTCGGCCTGCCCGCGTTCCTCGGCGCCGATGCCGGGATAGGCGCCGGCGGAATCGACAATCGACAGCACCGGAATGCCGAAGCGATCCGCCATCTCCATCAGCCGCACCGCCTTGCGATAGCCTTCGGGGCGCGCCATGCCGAAATTATGCTTGATGCGGGAGTCGGTACTGGCGCCCTTCTCCTGGCCGATCACGCAAATGCTCTCGCCCCGGAAGCGCCCGAAGCCGCCGACCAGCGCCTCATCCTCGGCGAACTTGCGGTCGCCCGCGAGCGGCGTGAATTCCGTGATGAGACCGCCGATGAAATCGGTGAAATGCGGCCGCTGCGGATGGCGCGCCACCAGCGTCTTCTGCCACGGCGTCAGATTGGCGTAGAGATCACCCAGCGCCTGCGCAGCTTTTTCCTCGATCCGTACGATCTCCTCGCCGATGTCGCTGCCTGACGCCGCGAGCACGCGCAGTTCGTCGATCTTGGAATCGAGTTCGGCGACGGATTTTTCGAAATCGAGGTAGCTGCGCATGTGATCCGGCATCAAATCAATATAAGGGCGAAGCTGCCCTGGAGCGAAGCGGCTCCTGGGTTGCACGAAGAAAGCACGCATCTTCAGATATTTAGCGTGCACTCCAAGGTCAGCACGGGCTCCCTTGGGCCGACATTGGGTTCGGGAGTGAGCGGGAAGGGCTCTTTCGGGGGAGAAGGCGCTGAAGTCAAGGAGTTCGCCATGATGAGGGACAAGCATCGAACCGGGCGGGCGTGGAAAACGTGGCCAGTGTCCAGGCTTCGAAGTTATCTCTCCGCCAGCGGATGCAGATCGCGCACCAGACTTTTCAGCCGCTCCTCGACCACATGGGTATAGATCTGGGTCGTCGATATGTCGGTGTGGCCGAGCAACGTTTGCACAATGCGCAGGTCGGCGCCGTTGTGCAAAAGATGACTGGCGAAGGCGTGGCGCAGCACATGCGGTGAGACCAGCCGCGGCGCAAGCCCGGCCGAAGCCGCGAGTTCCTTGAGGTCGCGCGCGAAATGCTGCCGCGTCAGATGGCCGCTTTCGCCGAAGGAAGGAAACAGCCATTTCGAGGTGGCTGCATTTTTCTTTTTCGACGCTTTCAGCGCTTCCATCGCCGCAAGATAGTCGGCCATCGCGCGGCGCGAAGCCTCGTTCAGCGGCACCAGCCGCTCCTTGTTGCCCTTGCCGCGCACCACGATCATGCGGGCGTCGGTGCGCGCGGCCGATAATGGCAATGCGACGAGTTCGGAGACGCGCAGACCCGTGGCATAGAGCACTTCGAGCAGGCAATAGAGCCGTATCGTGCGCAGCCGCTCCTGGGGCGATGTGTCCGCTTCCTCGGTCAGGGCCTTGGCGTGGGTCAGCAGCCGATCGACATCCGATATCGACAGCACCTTCGGCAGGCCGCGTCCCCGTTTGGGTCCCGACAAAATGGCGGCCGGATCATCTTGGCGAATCCGCTCGTTGAGCAGGAAGCGAAACAGATGGCGCATCGCCGACAGCCGCCGCGCCACGCTCGAGGATTTGAATCCTCTGGTATCGAGATCGGCGAGATAGTCGCGCAAGGATTGCGTCTCAGCGCCGACGACGCTTTGGCCTTTGGCGGCCAGAAATTCGGAAAAATCGGTGAGGTCGCGGCGGTAAGCGTCGAGCGTATTGTCTCCGGCGCCCTGCTCGGCGGCGAGCATGTCTAGGAACAGGTCGATCAGCTTGGCGTCAGAAGGTTTGGCACGCATCGGCAAACCCTAACTCCCAAATGCTTGACGAACCCTCTCTTGGGTAGCTCTGTCTGCGCCGCTATTTCTTGAGGAACTTGTCCGGGGGCACGTTGATGGTCATCTCCCGCGGTTTCGGGTTGACGAAGTTCGCCAGCGCAAAGATCGCTCCGTAGACGACCCCGGCGATGATCGCCACGACGGTTAAAAAGCGAAACAGGCTCGGCATTGGCTAGCGGTCCGGCTCATCGCCTCGAACAGGCGAATTAACCATTGAAATACGGGGATTGGCCCGATCTGACTACCACCATGTTCGACATTTCGTTGCAAGGGTTTATGGCTGTCTGGGGCGCCGCACTAGAGCTCCGATTCCGAAGTTCGCGTGTGTCGCGGCAACGGAATCAAAAGAGCTCTAGCAACCTATTAACTCTAGTGAGGCTTTGAATTTGAAGTTCCTATAATGACCCGGCCGCAATACTGATAGGAACTTCAAATTCGCCGCACTAGCAACGGTATGAGCGGCGGTAGTATGGTCGGTGCCATCGCCATATCAGAATATCGATCGAGGAAATGCCCGATATCGTCTCGCCCAGTGCTGTCAGTGCGACCCAGGATGCCGAGATTGCGGCCGCCTTGGGCGGGCGTTCGGTCGTGCTGGTGGGAATGATGGGGGCCGGCAAATCCACCATCGGCCGCAGGCTGTCGGTACGGCTCGCTCTGCCGTTCCTCGATGCCGATACCGAAATCGAGGCCGCGGCCGGCATGTCGATCCCCGACATTTTCGAATCCCGCGGCGAAGCGGATTTCAGGGACGGCGAGGTGCGGGTGATCGCGCGACTGCTCGATAGCGGACCGGCGGTCATCGCCACCGGCGGCGGCGCCGTGATGCGGCAGGAGACCCGCGATCGTATCCGCGGCAAGGCCGTCTCGATCTGGCTCAAGGTCGATACCGACGTGATCATGCGGCGGGTGAAGCGGCGCTCCGATCGGCCGCTGTTGCAGACCGCCGATCCCGAAGCCACCGTCGAGCGGCTGATCAGGGAGCGCGAACCGATTTACGGCCAGGCCGACGTGACAGTCTGGTCGCGCGACGTTCCGCACGAAAAGATCGTCGATGAATGCATAGGCGCGCTGTACGAAAAGCTTTGCGCCGGCCGCGCCATACAAAGCGGTGATAGCCTGGGCGTCACACCATGACCGTACCGCTGAAACATACCGATTCCACCACTGTCGATGTCGCGCTCGGCGATCGCGCCTATGACATCGTGATCGGCCGCGATGTGCTGCCCTCGCTCGGCAAGCGTATCGCTGCGTTGAGGCCGGGAGCGCGCACCGCCATCGTCACGGACCGGACCGTTGCAAGCCACTGGCTCGCCAGGACCGAAGCTTCGCTGGCGGAGGCAGGAATTGCGACGTCGCACGTCGTTGTTGGCGAGGGCGAGGGTTCCAAAAGCTATGCCGTCCTCGAACAGGTAAGCGAGGCGCTGATATCGGCCAGGATCGAGCGCAACGATCTCGTGGTCGCGCTCGGCGGTGGCGTTGTGGGCGATCTTGCCGGCTTTGCGGCCGCTATCCTGCGCCGCGGCGTCGATTTCGTGCAGGTGCCGACCTCGCTGCTGGCACAGGTCGATTCCTCCGTCGGCGGCAAGACCGGCATCAATTCACCGCAAGGGAAGAATCTGATTGGCGCGTTCCATCAGCCGCTGCTGGTGGTCGCGGACACCGCCGTGCTTGATACCCTGTCGCCACGTCAGTTCCGTGCCGGCTATGCTGAAGTCGCCAAGTATGGATTGCTGGGGGACGAGGCCTTCTTCGCCTGGCTCGAAAAAAATCACGCCGATATTTTCACAGGCGGCGCCGCGCGCGAGCATGCGGTCGCGACCTCCTGCCGTGCCAAGGCCGCGATCGTCGCGCGCGACGAACGCGAGAATGGCGAGCGCGCGCTGCTCAATCTCGGCCATACCTTCGGCCACGCGCTTGAAGCCGCAACGGGCTTCTCCGACCGGCTGTTCCATGGCGAAGGCGTCGCCGTCGGCATGGTGCTGGCCGCGGATCTGTCGGCGCAGCTCGGGATGATTGCCGAAGCGGACGCTGTCAGGATCAAGCGCCATCTGGCCGACGTCGGCTTGCCGACCGCCTTGCAGGAGATCGCGGGCTTTGCCCAGGAGGGCCTGGCCGACGCTGACGCGCTGATGGCGCTGATGGCGCAGGACAAGAAGGTCAAGCGTGGGCGGTTGACCTTCATCTTGCTCGAGGCGATCGGCCGCGCCGTTATTGCGCCCGACGTCGAACCGTCATTGGTTCGTGATTTTCTGAAAGCCAAACTGGTGTGATGATTCACACGCCGGATCTGATCCGGCCAAATAGATAGACGCGCATGGATTGGATCACCGTTTCCATCGTTTTGGTCTGCCTGCTGGTGTCTGCGTTTTTCGCGGCCAGCGAAACCGCGCTGACCGGTGCTTCGCGCGCCAGCATGCTGCGGTTGTCAAAGCAGGGCAATCCGGATGCCGGCATCGTCTCGCGTCTCTCGGCTACGCGCGAGCGATTGATCGGCGCGCTGCTGCTCGGCAACAATATCGCGAATATCGGCGCGTCGGCACTGGCGACCGGCATCTTCACGACCTGGTTCGGTGAAGTCGGCGTACTCTATGCCACCGGCGTGATGACGGTCCTGGTTGTCATCTTTGCCGAAGTGTTGCCGAAGACGATTGCCATCAATGCGCCGGACCGTGTGGCGCTGTTGGTCGCTCGCCCGATGAAGAACATGGTGTTCCTGCTCGGGCCATTGTTGAGCGTTGTCGAAGTCATCGTTCGATTTTTGCTGCGGCTGATCGGGATCAAGGCCGATCATAACCAGCCCATTTTGTCGCCGTTCGAACGGCTGCGCGGCGCGGTCGACCTGCTTCATCATGAGGGCAAGGTCGAAAAGCAGGATCGCGACATGCTCGGTGGGCTTCTGGATCTGCGTGAGCTTGAAGTCTCCGACGTGATGGTCCATCGCACCGAAATGGTGTTGATCAACGCCGACTTGCCCGCGGAAGAGCTCGTGCGCGAGGTGCTCGCGACCGAGTACACGCGAATCCCGCTATGGCGCGACAAGCCGGAGAACATCATCGGCGTCCTGCATGCCAAGGATCTGCTCCGCGCCATCCGGGCCGCCGACGGCGATACATCCAAGATCGACGTCTCCACCATCATGCTGCCGCCCTGGTTCGTGCCGGAAATGCGTCCCGTTTCCGAACAGCTCAAGGCCTTCCGCCGCCGCAAAACCCACTTCGCGCTCGTGGTCGACGAGTATGGCGAGGTCGAGGGCATGGTGACGCTGGAAGACATTCTGGAGGAGATCGTCGGCGATATCTCCGACGAGCACGATGTGGTGGTGGCCGGCGTGCGCGCCCAGCCCGACGGCTCGGTGGTCGTCGACGGTTCGGTGCCGATCCGCGACCTCAACCGTGCCATGGATTGGCACCTGCCCGACGAAGAGGCGACCACCATTGCGGGTCTTGTGATCCATGAGGCGCGCTCGATTCCCGATCGGGGCCAGAGCTTCACCTTCCACGGCTTCCGTTTCCGTGTGCTGCGGCGTGAGCGCAACCGCATTACAGCACTTCGGATCGTAGCGGTGCCGCGTGAGTCCGAAGCCGCCGAAAAGAAGCCGAGGCGGGCAGGCAAGGCGTTTTAAGCGGGAAGCTTTTTTGATACCGGCAGCCCGGTCAAGCTACCCCGCTTCTCCGGGCGCCTGCGCCTTGATTGCGAGCGCATGCACGCCGGCCTTCAGTTCCGCCTCCAGCGCCGAATTAATCATGCGGTGACGCTCGATCCGGCTCTTTCCTTCAAAGGCCGCTGACACAATATATACTCTGAAATGTGTCTCGCCGCCGGGCCTGTGGCCCGCATGGCCTTCATGAAGATGCGATTCGTCCGACACGTCGAGGCTTTCCGGCGAGAAAGCTTCGCTCAACTTGTTTGTGATAACGTCTTTGGTGTTCATGGCGGCGGCAATACGTCTTTTGGTTGCCTCTCGTCAATGTCATCTCGGGATTGAAGGGTTTCGCAATGTCAAGACTTGAAGCCGGAAGCGTTGCGTAGTCAAAGACAGCATGCCGATCGATTCATCCAAATTCTTCGATTCCATTCGCATCAAGCCCACCAAGGTGAGTGCGAAGCGCCAGGCGCAGGCGGGTAGCGAAGCCGTGGCTTGCGAATGGGCAGGCTGCAAGAACAAGGGCGCGCACCGCGCGCCGAAGGGCCGTGAAAATTCGCGTGAGTACTGGCATTTCTGCCTCGACCATGTCCGCGAGTACAACCAGTCCTACAATTTTTTCCAGGGCATGAATCCGGACGACGTCGCGCGCTACCAGAAGGATGCGCTGACCGGCCACCGCCCGACCTGGAAGATGGGCGCCAACAGCGGCGCGAAGAAGGGCGACGGCGACTTGGACGGTGCATCCGATCCGTTCCAGATGTTCAGCGAACTCAACGGCCGCGGCCGCTGGCGGCCGGGTCCGGGTGCGCAGGAGCAGACCAAGCCGGAAGCGCGCAAGGTCATGAACGCCGAGCGCAAGGCGCTGCAGGTGATGGGACTTGGTGCCGGAGCCACGCTCGACGATGTCAAGGCCAAGTACAAGGCGCTGGTGAAACAGCATCACCCGGACGCCAATGGCGGCGACCGTTCAACGGAAGACCGCCTGATCGAGATCATCAAGGCTTACAACTACCTGAAGACGGTCGTCCGCGCGTAGGCGCGCGGAATCGTCTCAGAGCTTTCCGCGATCCGGTTGAACCGCAGGCTCGATCGCCCCGCCGCCGCGCCTGCGGCGTATTGCCCAACTTGCGAGCGCGATGATCAAAGCGCCGACAATGACCGCGAGGATCCAGTAGTGCTTGGCGATCCCTTCGTGGGGCGCAAAGCCGCCGTAGCGATGCAGCGCTGAAACCGCGAGCACCCCCGGCAGCACGTGGGCGGGTGCCCACAGCAAAACCGCCGGAATATTGACGGCATAGAACATCGGCGGCGTCATCCCGAGCGCGCCCGCTGTGATCGGGACGAAAGCCCGAATCGGCGGTACGAAGCGCGCGAAAAATACCGCGAGCGTCCCCCAGCGATTAAAGAAGGCTTCGCTCTGGGAAACCAGCCGCGGATAATTCGAAAGCGGCCAGGTTTTGAGGATTTCGCGCTGCTCACGGTATCCGAGCAAGAAGGCGGACCCATCGCCCAGCAGGGCGCCGGCAATGGCGGCCAGCAGGACCCACCCCAACTGCAGCTCGCCGCCGGGCACGAGCGCACTCAGCGCAAAAATGATGGTCGAGCCTGGAATGACGGCGCCGACGATCGGAACCGCCTCCAAAAGTGCCGCTAAAAACAGGGTCAAATAAGCAAGCCAGGCATGGGCTGAGACGAATGCAATCAATGGGTCGATCAATGAGGCCACGAAAATCCCTATATTTGGGGCCGGTCGCCCGGCCGCAGACCTATCACAACTCACAGGCAGGCTGGATAGTGCCGCGGCTGCCCTTGCCTTTGTCGCGCGAGCGCGCGGCTAAAACTTGCCAGGATTTGCAGGGCAGCCTTCCAAAACTGCGACTCCCGACTTATCTACATGAAAACCCAACGGAACTTTGATTGCGGGCTGGGCTTCTGCCAATCGCAGCTCTCTGATACGGTTTCGTGAGGTAACCATCCGCAGCCACACCCAATAAATCTGGTTTCGGGAGCGCCCGAGACCTCGGAGGATTGATGACGAGCGCCGCCATGACCAAAGCTCAGGAACCCGCTGGAATGCCCGACATGAAGGTGTCGGTGCGGCAGGTATTCGGCATCGACAGCGATCTTGAAGTGCCCGCTTATTCCGAAGTCGATCCGCATGTGCCGGATGTCGATGCGGATTACCGGTTCGATCGCGCCACGACGCTGGCGATCCT
>DATHPL010000164.1:0-3683 GCA_035483915.1 Bradyrhizobium sp. | reverse complement strand
TTGCGCGTTTTCGTACACGGAAATCGCGACGAAGACGTAGGCGATCGCGCGGCGCAGATCGGCGGCGAGCGGGCCGGCGGCTTCGGCGAAGACTTCGTAAGCTGGGCGGCCGTCGAGCTCAATCAGCACGTTGTCGCGCGCGGCGGTCACGCGATGCGCACTGCCGATCAGGCCGCATGCGATAGTGTTGGCCAGCGTCAGATCGAAGTCGCCGGCAAGCAGCATCCCGGACACCGCGTTGGAGCTGATGGTGTCGCCGCAGAAAACGAAGGTCTCGCCGATCGAGCCGTCCTCGCTCGCGCCGCCGCCCGCGATGGCGACTCCAGGCAGTTCGTTGCCAAGAGCTTGCAGCGTCGCCTCGGCTTCGAAGTTGTAAGTATCGGCAAAGAAAATCAGCAGGTTGGATTTGCCGAGCTTTGGACGGACTGCGGCCGCAACTTCCGCCGCGACGCCGGCCCCGCGGCCGCGAAGAGTCGGCACGAAGAATCGCGTAGCGCGGATTTCGGTTTCATCACCGCCGAACACCAGCACTGTGAGCGCAGGGCCGGATTCGATTTCGGTTTCGCCGGCGATGATGCCCGTGCTCGAGCATCCCGCGACTTCGCGCGTGTGCGCTTCGGCAGCTACCGTCCGCAGGATCATCGGATAGGCGGCGCCATAAGCGGGAGTCGCGAAGCATAGCGCCCCGCTGGCGCTGCTCAGACCAGCCTGCGCGAGCGCGGCGGTCGTCGCCTCGGCGGCGGCGCTGCGCGGGTTGCGTGCGGTCGAGTAACCGACCCCGGCTCGAATCATCGCGACACCTATTTCTGTTCCCCGAAAATCTTAAGCAACTCTACCATCCGCTGAATTCCGTCGGCGAGTTCTTTTACACCGATTCGCTCGTTGATGCCGTGGATGCCCTTCGCTTCGGCGGGATCAATCACGATCGGGATAAAACCGTAGGAGACGATCTTCTTCTGACGGAAGTAGTGGCTGTCGGTATAGCCGTTGATCAACGCGGGCACGACGGTGGCCTGGTCGTGGTCGTGGGCGAGAGTCTCGATCGCGGACATGAGGGGCGAGCGCGATGGCGAAGAAATCGGCGGGAAGTTCAGGATGACGTCGATTTTGATCGAGTCGTCGCTGATCGCCTTCTTGATATCGCTCTCGACTGCCTTGGGATCGCTGCCGGGCAGCAGGCGGCAATCGATTTCGGCATAGGCGGTTGACGAAATCACGTTGGTCTTATTGCTCGCGGACAGCACGGTCGGCGTGATCGTATCGCGCACGTGCGCGTTCTGGCTGGGTTCGTCGAGGAACTGCGCGAGATAAGCGGGATCCTTCAGCGCAGTGACGAGATCGAGCTGCTGTTTGGGGCCGTGATCGAGCTCGGCCATCGTATGGTAGTAGTCCTGCACCGGTCCGATCACATGAATGGGGGTCTGGTACTGGCTCAATCGAGCCAACGCGCGCACCAGGCGCGTGACCGCGGTTTCGGCCGGCGGATCCGACGCGTGTCCTGCAGGACCGCTCGCAGTAAGCCGCAGCCAGAGCGGCGTCTTCTCGGTGATCGACACGATGTAAGCCTTGCGCTTGTTGTCGGAGAGCGAGCGGATGAAGCCGCCTTCATTGATCAGATAACCGGCGTCAGAGAAAACGGTGGGCTCGTGATCGATGAACCACTGCGCGCCGTTCTTGCCGCCTTCTTCCTCGTCACCGGTGGCGACGAACAGCACGTCGCGGTTGAGCAGGATGCCGGCGCGCTTGATCGCGAGCATCGCCATCAGCTCGATGACGCCGGGACCCTTGTCGTCGATAGCGCCGCGTCCCCAGATTTCGCCGCCTTTGACGGTGCCCGAGAACGGCGACATCGTCCATTCTTTGGAATTGGCGGGCACCACGTCCATGTGGCTCAGCAGGATGATCGACTTGGTGTGCTTGCCGATGCCGCGCAGGCGGGCGGCGACAATTCCGCGTCCCTTCTCCGGCTCCCAGGTGGTGGCGGGAATTCCATCGGTGAGGAACTTCTCCTTGAACATGCGGGCGGCGTCGAGCTCGTCGCCGGGCGGATTGCTGGTGTTCATCTGGATGTACTTCGAGAGCAGGTCGGTCGCTTCCTGGGTGACGCGGTCCCAGTTAATAGGCTGGGGAGGAGGCGCCTCGGAAACTCCGCGCGATCCGCCCGGCATCAGCAAGTTGGGCGTGGGCGATGGAGAGGCGGCGAGGGCGGAGGCGGGCAGCGCGAAGCCGGCGAGGAGACATGCGGCGGCGATCGCGATTGAGCGGGAGCCGCGCTTGAGTATTTCAATCACGCCTTGAAGGAACACGGTCAAGGACGCGGCGTCAACTGGTCGATTGGTCTGAGTGAGGCTGTGAAAGCTCTCGCCGAATCATTGAGAGGCGGCGGCGTCGAATGGATAGCGGGACTTCAATAGTTCGATCAGATGCGAGGCCTCGGCTTCGTCGAGGCCGCCGCCGAAGCGGAAGGTTTTCGCACCGTAGTCGAACGCTATTGTGCCTCCTCCGAAGGACTGTGCCGGAATGGTCAAATTGGTATTCGCGAGCGTAAAGATGATGCGAAGATTCTTTACACTTGGGAGGTCATATTCGCGCGATCGTCCGAAGCCCAATATGTTCCGCCGGATCGTCAGGCTGGATGGAGTAAGCGATATGATTTCGTGGCCTGCTATATTCCACAGCCAGAAGTAGATGGCGGCGGCGCCGCCGACCGTCCATCCTCCCAGCCATACCACCATGAAGAGACTTATCCCCGTCGCCGTCTTGCCGGTCGCAAGCTGACGGATTGTTGAGAACTCGCCGAAAAACCATCCGCACAACCAGAATCCCAGGAATAAGATCAGTCCAAAGTTCTTCGTGGAGGGGATGTTGATGACAAGCCCTGCGGGAGTATCGAATACCGAAGCTTTGGCAGTCGGAACGGCTACTCTTGCCATCCGCGTTCCCCCTTTTCCTGTTCCCGATGCTACTGGGAGTTAGCGGACGAGCACAGCAGGCAACGCGCCGAAGAAACGGCGAGATATTATGAGTCGACAGATGCCATCACTTAAGAAACAAACGGCGACGCGCCGGGCGGCGCTTGATGCGCGCGGGGTTAGTCGCGTGCTTAACGTGCTGAGGCGCGAGGCGCCGGCGTGGAATGCGCCGATCGTAAGCTTCATCGCCGTGCAGCATCGCGATCCGTTCCGCACGCTGATTTCGTGCATCCTGAGTCTGCGCACCAAGGACGCGACCACGGCGGCCGCGTCGATCAGGTTGTTCGCGCGCGCCGATACTCCGGCGGCGATGCTCGCACTGTCGACGAAGACGCTCGAGCGGCTGATCTTTCCGGTGGGATTCTATCGCACGAAGGCGCGCGTCATCCGCGGAATATGCCGCGACCTGATCGACAAATTCGACGGGCGCGTGCCCGACGAGATCGATGCGCTGTTGACGCTCAAGGGCGTCGGGCGCAAGACCGCGAACTTGGTCGTGACCGAGGCGTACGGGAAGCCGGGCATCTGCGTCGACACTCATGTGCATCGCATTTCGAATCGATGGGGACTGGTGCGCACTAAGACGCCCGACAAAACCGAGCTGGCCTTGCGCGCCGTTCTGCCGGCGCGGCATTGGATTGAGTACAACGGAATCCTGGTGGCGTTCGGGCAGACGATTTGCAATCCGGTGTCGCCGTGGTGCTCGCGCTG
>DATHPL010000163.1:0-9657 GCA_035483915.1 Bradyrhizobium sp. | reverse complement strand
GCGCCGCCGAACCGAATGGTATCGTGGGCGACAATGTCCTGAGGCCTCTTGGGCTCGCCGCGGGACTTCAAATATCCGGGCGCAGCCACCGTGATCCGCCGCATCTCGCCGACATGGCGCGCCACCAGCGAAGAGTCGGCCAGATGACCGATCCGGACTGCGAGATCGATGCCCTCCTCGACCAGATTGATCATACGATCTTCCAGCCTCAATTCAGCGGACACCTCGCGATAGCGCTTGAGATAGGTCGTCAGCACGGGGCTGACGTGAAGACGCCCGAAGCCGACCGGCGCGGAGATCACGAGCCGCCCACTCGGGCGGGCGCGTTCGCTTTCGACGGCAATCTCGGCTTCCTCGACATCGGCGAGAATACGCCTGGCACGTTCGAGATAGCGCGCGCCCGCATCCGTGAGCGTCACCGACCGCGTGGTCCGCTGCAACAGGCGCGCACTGAGATGATTCTCCAGCCCCGAGATCAGCCGCGTCACACCGGAGGGCGACAGGCCGAGCTTGCGTGCGGCCGGCGCGAATCCCTTGAGATCCGCGACCGTCACAAAGGCCTGCATGGCGTCGAGCCGGTCCATGGGATTATTTCATATATTGCAATGATCTGCTGTCAACTGCGGTGATTGTTTTAGGCCCGGACGGGGTCCACTCTATGTGCAAGCGGCGATAGCTGTATCCGGAGATTTTCCGATGTCAGAGACTCAGGTTTATTCCAGCGATGTCGGGTTCACGCCCGCCGTGAAAGCGATCCAGGCGCGCAAGGGATCGCGCGAAGCCTACGCGCATGTCGAGGAACGCGGCGGCTGGCGCACCGAGATCGATGAAAACCTGGCTGCATTTCTCGCGGAAGCCAACAGCTTCTATCTCGCAACCGCCTCTGCCGATGGCCAGCCCTATATCCAGCATCGCGGCGGCCCGAAGGGATTCATCCGGATTCTCGACAAGAACACGCTTGCCTTTGCTGATTACAAAGGAAACCAGCAATTCATTACCCAGGGAAATTTATCCGAGAACCCGAAGGCCTATATTTTCGTGATGGATTATGCCCATCGCCGCCGGGTGAAGCTCTGGGGCGAAGCGCGGATCATCGAAGACGACCCTGCACTTTTGCAATCGTTGATGCCTGGGGGTTATCGGGCGCGCCCGGAGCAGGCGATCCTGTTTACGATCTCGGCCTGGGACACCAACTGCCCGCAGCATATTCCGCAGAAATTCGATGCCGCTGACGTGGCCGCCGCACTCGCCTCGCGCGATGCGCGCATTGCGGAACTCGAGGCCGAACTCGCCGCGCTCAAAGGAGAGCATGGCAAGGCCGAGTAAGGCCAAATCTCAGGCTAAGCCTCACGCCGCTTCTTCGAGCGGTGTCCAGGAAAACTCCGGATAATACTGTCCCATCATCCGGTCGACATAGGCGATCAGATTGCCGAATTGCTGGGCTCGCTCGCGCAAGGGCGAAGCGAAGAACGGGGTGAGAATCCCGGCCATGATGCCGAATGCCGTCGCGTCCGCGCCGCACGGCGTTTCGCCCATCAGATAGCACTTGTCGCCGAGTTGAACCGACAGCGCGAGCAGCGAGCGGAGCGCAAGATCGACATCCTCATCCGGCGCGTGACGGCCGAGACCACTGATAAGATAATTCTCGGCAACACGGAATTGCGCGTCCTCGCGGAGCTTCTCACGCATATGCGCCGGTGCGCCATCGAAGAAATGCGCTGGGCCCTTGGCGAAATTTTCCGGACAGGTCCAGCGCGCGCCGATCAGCGCCCAATACATGTGGTGCTCGATCATCCGCTCGAACGCCCATGCTTGCGCGCGCTGCTGCAAATTCAGTGGCGCATCGAAGTCGAAACCATATTTGCCCTCGATATGCGCGCGGATGAACGTCGAATCGGCGATCGCCTCGGCATCGTCCACGATGTAGGGCAACTGCCCCTTCGGCGATGCTGTCGGCATTGCCTTTTCCTTGCCATAGGCGAGGCCCGCCATCTTGAGCTGGACCTCGGTCTTGGTCACGAACGGGCTCTTTTCGGGCAGGCCAAAGCCAGGGCCAAAGCCATAAAGCGTAATCAAAGGAGGACTCCCATTCTCCTGAAAAACCGCTTCAGACTAGCCATGGCCTGCTGCCACCGTGGTGTCAGCAGTGGCACCAGTATCGCCCAGAGATCCAGGCCGTAGAGTATGATCATGGGACAAACCCTCTCGATTTGAATGTTGCCACCGATATACTTGCCAGCTGCTGCCAACATGGTGTCAGCATCCAACGACACTGTCGGAAAAAGATACGAGACCTCCCATGCGACGTGCCGATCGTCTGTTCCAGATCATCCAGGTGCTCCGGCGCACCCGCAAGCCGCTGACCGCGGATGCGATCGCCGCCGAACTGGAAACTTCCAAGCGCACGATCTACCGCGATATCACGACCCTGATGGAGCAGCGCGTGCCGATCCGGGGCGAGGCCGGTGTGGGCTATATCCTGGAAAAGGGTTTCGACCTGCCACCGTTGATGCTCACGCCCGACGAGATCGAGGCCGCGGTGCTTGGCGCGCAATGGGTCGCCAGCCATGCCGACGAAGCCCTATCGCGCGCCGCCGCCGATCTGATCGCAAAAATCGCCGAGACCGTGCCCGAGCGTCTGCGGCCCTTCGTACTCGAACCGACGAGCCACGCCCGTCCGAGCTGGCGCAAGGAGCCCGACCGCATCGACATGGGGCGAACGCGGACGCAAATTCACGAGGGACGGAAGATCGCGCTGCGCTACCGGGACGAGCACGGCCGCGACAGCGAACGCACGATCTGGCCGATCGCCATCGGCTATCTGGAAGCGGTGCGACTACTCGCCGCATGGTGCGAATTGCGCCGGGATTTTCGCAGTTTCCGCACCGACCGCGTCATCGATGCGGTCTATCTCGAGGAGAAATACCCCGAACGGCGCGACCTGCTCCGGGCGAAATGGCGGCGCAGTCTGGTCTGGGAAGCCCCGAGCGATATGTGATGATGGAAACGAGCAAGCCGTCAGCGAACTCCGAAAGCCCGTGCCAGTCCTGCGGCGCCTGCTGCGCCTATTCGCAGAACTGGCCGCGTTTTTCGACCGAAGACGATGCGGCGCTCGACCTCATTCCGGCAAAGTTCGTCAATGAGAGACAGTCCGGCATGCGCTGCGACGGCGAGCGTTGTTCGGCGCTGTCGGGGCGGATCGGGGTCGAAACCTCCTGCGTCGTCTATGCGGTACGGCCCGAAGTGTGCCGCACCTGCATGCCGGGCGACGCCGAATGCTCGCTGGCGCGCAGCAAATGGGGACTGCCGGCCCTTACGTGATTATTTGTTTGTCGGGTCCCGGCTCGCGCTGACGCTTGGCCGGGACGAGTGAGGTAAAGAATTTTATGCCGTAACAGCCTTGGCGAACTCGGCAAAATCCTCGTCGTCGGGCTCATCCTCGATCGGCGCCACCGCCGAGAGCGGCTTGGTGGAAAGCGTGATCGGCTTGCGGCCGCCGACAGACACCGACGGCGTCCGCGCTGCCGGTTCGCGGGACAGTCCATAAAGCGTCGAGCCGACGCGACCGCCGACCTGGACCAGTTCCTGCTCGCTGCAGCTTGCCGCGATCGCCAGCGCCAGCGAATAAAGATGGCTCCGGCGATAGCAGAACAGCGCCAGCATGGCGCGCACATCCGGCGAAACGCTTGCCACCAGCTTCGGCAGGCCGTGTTCGCTTGCACGATACATTTCGCCGAGCAGGTCGTCCTGGACCGGGCAAAAGTCGTTCTCGAAGGCATCGCGGCTTGAAAACATTTGCATATCCCCTGACGTAGAGGATGCAATGCGACTCTCTAACGAAAGGTTAACCACCGCCCCCAGTAGTGCCACGGGGAACTTGATCGAAAGGCATTATCGGAAAACGCATCGACCGAATCAGTTGGCGGCCATGAAGATCGACAGGCCGAAGTCGGTCAGATGGTGCAGCGCCTGGTCCACGCCGATCAACGTCCAGAACCACGGGTGCTGGTTTTCCTGCGTCACGCCGCACCTCGATGCGATGATGCCCTTGCAGCGATCGATCGTGATGTGAATGGCAAAATCGATCACGGCCACGAACCAGAATCGCGGCGCAACGATCAGGATGAATGTCATCGCGACCGCGAAATGCACGCCGCAATGGGCCAGCAGCGGAAAAAACCAGCCGGTTCTCTGATCTTTTCCGATCGCCATCCAGGATGTTTGCAGCACGAAATCGGCGATGACGTGCTTGACGGTCAGCAGCACCATCCATCCGATCAGCGCGCCTAGAGGTACCGACGCGGACATAGGGGGAAACGACAATCTGAAGCCCTCGGGCGTGAATGACTGAGTAAAACTTGCGGAGCTTCAGCGCGACTTCTTCTTGAACCCCGACAAATCCGGTCACGGTTCCCTTTTTTATGACATCTCCCAGTCCGGAATGCACCACCACCATCCTGGAAAAACACAGGGTGTGACCGAACAGCACATTCTTGGAATGGCCCGAGCGTAAACCGGGATGACGGCGGGAGCCTGGACCGGCCAGGAGTAAGGTTACTGGACGCGGCTGGTTTGCAATCCGGCGGCATGCGGATATCATGGGAGCTTATAAAATTATCGTTCTTTTTTAGGTATTTAGGATCGTTGGCGCGGTTTCGGCGCCCTTTGAGTTGCGGATATGGGCCATGAGTGCTGAAGTCCCAACGCCATCATCCGATACGCGACGCTCGCGTCCGCCGCTTCTCAACAGCAACCGCAAACAGGTGGTCCTGTTTGCGGCCCTGACATTGCTCTTGACGGTTGCAACCGTGTGGGGCGGCCGCATCTGGCTGAGGAATTCCGAAACGTTGACCTTCGCCGTGGGTGAGACCAACGGCCTTGAGGCCCGTTTCGCCGCCAAGCTTGCCGCCATGCTCAAGGCGACCGCCTCGCGGCTGGAGATCAAGATCATTCGCAACGCCGACAATGCCAGGGCGCTTGCGCAGTTCGACCGAAAACTGGCCGACCTCGCCGTGCTGCGAACCGATGCGAAAATCCCGCCCCGCGCCCGCTCGATCGCGATCCTCGAACACGACGTGTTCATGCTGATCAGCCCTGGCGACAAGAAAATCAAATCGCTGGCGGAGCTGAAGAAAAAGAAGATCGCACTGCTGACGAGCTCCAGCAATAACCTCGCTTTCGTTCGCAAAGTTCTCGACATTCCCGAAGGATCGGATGCCAATTCGCGGCTGCAACTGGCCCCCGTTAACTCGACACTCGACAAGCTGTTTACGTCCGGCGGCTATGGCGCCGTCATCGCGGTCGACCATGCCTCTACCATCGTCAAGGACAAGAGCTTCGAACAATCTGCCAGACGCGCACCGTTCACGGTGAATGCCATCGACGAATCGACGGCGTTGACGCGGCGCTATCCCGGCATTTCAGAGGAAACACTGGCCACGGGCCTGCTGTCCTCGACGCCGCAGATTCCCGATGACGATCTGGACACGGTGGGACTGCACTGGCTGCTGGTGGGTCAGGCCGCGATACCAGCGAACACCGCCGGCGAGTTGGCACGTACGATCTATGAGAACAAGGCCGAGCTGGCGCTCGACGACGGCTTCGCCTCCAAGATCGAACCGGCCGACGTCGACAAGAGCGCCTTTGTCGCGGCGCATCAGGGCGTCGCCGAATATATCAATGACACGTCCAAGTCGTTCCTGGAACGCTATAGCGACCTGGGCTATTTCGGTGCGGCCGTGCTCAGCATCATCGGCTCGCTCTTTGTCGCGCTCTATACCAAGGTGACGCGGGTGGCGCCGGAGAAGGCCAGCGAACTGGCGACCGCCATCCTCGATATCGGTGAACGCATCGCGCACGCCCAGACGATGGAGGCGCTCGACAGCCTTCAAGATGAGCTTGAAAGTGTGCTGCGCGGTGCGGTAATCGGACTGCGCGACGGCACCATTTCCAGCGATGGACTGGACACATTCAAGCTCGGATATGAATTCGTGCGCGACGAAATCGGCATGCGGCGCGAGAGCCTGAAGCGGCAGGGCGGCCACGACGACAATGTAGTGGTCGTCAAGACCGCGCAAAGCGCCTGAGGACACATCGGCGCCCCATGTCCAGATCGTCTTTTTCCTCAAGCCTGGAGCAGTTTGTAACTGCAACGACCGGCCGCAACATGACCAAGGCGGCCTATGTCGCCGTCACCTGCGGCGTCGCAATGATGGTGCTGCTGACGGTCGAGCCGGCCTACACGGCCCTGCACTCTTTCGTCGACGCGCTGTTGTGGGCGTGCCTTGCCTATTTTGTATTCGAATGGGTGATCCGGCTGCGCCATGCCGCCCGTACCGGCCGCCGGTCGGCCTATTTGTTTTCCTTCCGGGGAATCGTCGATGCAGCCTCCGCCCTCGCGGTACCGATCGCGCTGGCAACAGGGAGCACTCCCAAATCGGCCTGGCTACTCGGCATGTTCTGGGTGCTGAAGGTCGTGCCCGGCATTCGCGGCCTGCGGCAATTGCGCCGGGTTCTGGTGCAGGAATCCGGACCGCTGTTGAGCGTGCTCGTGATCTTCCTGGTCGTCCTCTTCATGGCATCGATTGCGGAGTTCTATCTCGAGCACGACGTCCAGCCGGCGGCATTCGGCAGCGTCCCCGCCGCCTTGTGGTGGGCAGTCGCTACCCTCACCACGACCGGATATGGCGACGTGGTGCCGATCACCCCCCTCGGCCGCATCATCGCCGCCGGCGTCATGATCTGCGGCCTTGGCGTGTTCGGCCTGTGGACCGGTATTCTCGCCACCGGCTTTGCCGCCGAAACCCGCCGCGATAATTTCCTGCGAACCTGGGAATATGTCAGCAAGGTGCCGTTCTTTGCCTCGCTTGGCTCTGCTGCGATCGCCGACGTTACACAGATGCTGCGGACCATCGACCTTCCGGCACGCACCACCATCATTCGCAAGGGCCAATCCGGCGACTGCATGTATTTCATCGCCAGCGGCGAAGTCGAGGTCGATTTGCCAGGCAAGAAAGTGGCCCTTGGCGAAGGCGCTTTCTTTGGCGAAATGGCGCTGCTCGGCAATAATCTGCGCTCAGCCAACATCACCACGACGCGGGTGTCGCAGCTTCTGGTGCTCGATCTGGTCGACTTTCGGCTCCTGATGGCGCGCCACCCCGATATCGCCGAGACCATCGACGCCGAAGCCCAGCGGCGCGCGCTCGAAAACAAGTAGAGCATGATCCGGAAAAGTGGGAAAACGCGAAAACGTTTGCGCGGAGATCATGCTCGGCACACAAAGAAAATAGCGGAGATAAAAAATGTCGGAAACCGACGCAAGCCCGCCGCTGCTGGAACGCCAGGGCGCACGCGCCACCATTCGCCTGAACCGGCCGAGGCATCTCAATCGATTGCAGGCCGACGATCTCGACGTGCTGTTGAAGCTGTTTGCGGAGATCGAAGCCGATTCCGCGATTCGCGTTCTGGTGCTCACCGGCACCGGCCGCGCTTTCAGCGCCGGCTACGACCTCAATTCCGTGGCCGAGCGCGCCACCAGCGACGTCGAACAGAAAAGCGCGGGCTCTGCCTTCGAGGCGGTGGTCAACCGGCTCGAAGACATCGGCGTTCCCACCATCTGCCGGCTCAATGGCGGGGTCTATGGCGGCTCGACCGATCTGGCGCTGGCCTGCGATTTCCGCATCGGCGTCGACGCTTGCGAAATGTTCATGCCGGCCGCCCGGCTCGGCTTGCACTATTATAAAAGCGGCATCGCGCGTTACGTGGCGCGGCTCGGACTCGACAACGCCAAGCGGTTGTTTCTGACCGCGGAGAAGATTGGCGCGGCGGAAATGCTGCGGATCGGTTATCTCACCTCGATGGTTCCACCCGAAGCGCTGGACGAAGAGGTCGACAGGCTGGCCGCTATTCTCGCGGGTAACGCACCGGTCGCGATGCGCGGCATGAAACGTACCATCCACGAGATCGCACGCGGCAAGCTCGATGAAGAAGCGGCCGACCGCCGCCACCGCGACAGCATGCGGGGTGAGGAGATCAAGGAAGGCATCAAGGCGTTTGCCGAGAAACGTCCGCCGAAATTTTGAACGACCGGCGGACGATCGTCTCGATGGACCGATAGGCCTTAACGCAACTCAATCCAGCGGCTCGAAACAACCATCCCAAAACGCAGCCCGGGCAGTTGGACAGTAAACTTGCCCTATTTTGGCAATCCCTGAGACGCTTGACATAGCGCAATGCTCGCACGCCCCCAAGCCGCTCCGCTTGTTACGAGGGGCAGATAACATTGGAGAAAAGCAATGAATATGAGTTTCAGGAAAATTGCGATAGCGACCACAACCCTCACCTGCGCAACACTGTTCTCCTTCAATTGGTCCGAGCAGCGCGGCGCCTCGCTATCGATCGAGAGCGCACAGGCGCGTGTCGGTCGCCCGTTGACCCCTGTGAGCGTTGCGGGTGTCGCGCGTCGAAACTACCGGCGGTCTGCGTATGGCTATGGCGCCGGTGCGGTGGGCGCGGGCGTGGCTGCCGCCGCGATCGGCACCGCGGCGATAGCAGCCACCAACCCGGGTTACTATGGTTCGGGATACTATAATTCGGGTTACTATCGTAGCGGAGCTTATGCTCCTGCGGCTTACTATAGCGAACCGTCTTATGCAGGTTCTTATGCTTATACGGGCACAGGCTCAGGTTGGACCGGCTATGCGAAGAGCCCCTGGGGTAGCTACCACTGTCAGCTTCCCCACTCCTCTGATTGCCAGCCTTACGATGGGAACTGGCAGTGGTAGGCCGCCATCGCGCAACGGCCGTCGCCACGATGGGCGAAGGCATTGGTCCGCGCCGGCGCTTCGATCAGGCTTAGAACGACTTGATCCACCAGAACAACTGAAAGGGGCGTCTATCGAGACGCCCCTTTCGAGTCCGTACCGCCCTGGATCGATACGTCACGTCTAGCTGTCCATGAACGTCACCGCCTCCGCCACGCGCGCTCGCGAGGTGCGATAGCTGTTGATGCGATGATCGCGGTCTGCGTATCCGAACGATATTCCGCATACCACGCGCCGATCGCCGCCGAGTCTAAAATGACGCCGGATCAGACCGGACTGATGCGCCAGTGCGGCTTGCGGGATCGTGCTGAGGCCGAGCGCCTGGGCCGCCAGCATGAAGTTGCTGACATAGGCGCCACAGTCGATCGCACCATAGACGCCCAGCGCCTCATCGGTATGGATGATGGCGACATGCGGCGCGCCGAAGAAATTGAAATTCTCCAGCGACTGCCTAGCATAGGCCGCGCGATCGCCGCGGGGAATACCGAGCGTATTGTATAACTGAAAGCCGCTTTCCCGCCGCCGATCGAGGTAGACGCCGCGATATTCCCGCGGGAAGGGAAAGTCGCCGTCGTCGGTGCCGGAGCTTGCGGCCGCGTAGATCTCTTTGCGAAATTTCTCCTTCGCCTCACCGCTCGCGATCACGACCTGCCAGGGCTGGCTGTTGCACCAGGACGCGGTGCGCTGCGCCGCGGTCAGGATTCGCTCGATGATCGGTCGCGGCACCGAATCTTGCCTGAAGGCGCGGCAGGAAAAGCGCTCGTCGAGCAGCTCTTCCAGCACGCCGATCCGCTTCTCGTCTTCCAGTCGCATGTGGCATCCTTCTTTTTTCGGC
>DATHPL010000162.1:0-20588 GCA_035483915.1 Bradyrhizobium sp. | reverse complement strand
TCGCGGCCATGTCCGCGACTTACGGCTTTGCGCTGCTCCGCATGGGCGCTCGGCTGCAGCCGTTCATGGTTGGCGATCTGAGCGAGAGGCAATTGGTCGACGCGGTGTTGTCGCTGCGGCCGTCGAAACCGCGGAACATGTAAGCCGGGCCAAGCCGCTCAATTGCTGGTCACGTCACGGCAAAAGTTCCGGCACCGCCGCAATCGCGAAATAAAATATGGCGTAATTTCAGCATGATAATCACTATTGCATGCAGCGTACAAAATCTCGTTGCTGCGCCTCTCGCCTTGCAGCAGACTTGATCGTAGCCGCGGGCAGCGGGGGAAAGACCGTCAATGACGACGGTCGCGCAGGGATCACGAGACAGGACTTGCGCAAGGGGGTGCCGGCGTTTGGGGGCAAGCATGAGTGATCAGGTTATCGCTGTGGCAGGCGCCGCAAGACCGACTGGCGTGCGCTGGAAAATCTTTTTCCTGATGCTGTTTCTGGTTTCGGTGAATTATATCGATCGCGCCTCGCTCTCGGTCGCGATGCCGCTGATCTCGAAAGAATTCAGTATCGATCCCGCCTGGCAGGGCGTGATCCTAAGTTCGTTCTTCTGGACATACGCGTTCATGCAGGTGCCTGGCGGCATGCTGGCCGACCGTTTCAAGCCGCGAATCGTGATTGCGCTCGCGACAGTATTTTGGGGCGCGTTTCAGGCGATCGCCGCGCTCGCGACCAACTGGTTCGTCCTGCTGTTGAGCAGGCTCGGACTGGGCGCCTCGGAAGCACCGATCTACCCGGCGGGCGGCAAACTCAACGGCATCTGGATGACGCAGACTGAACGCGGACGTGGCGCTACGCTGCTTGATGGCGGCGCGCCGCTCGGCGCCGCGCTCGGCTCGTTCGTGATCACGTGGTTGATTGCCGCGTTCAATTCCTGGCGCATGGCCTTCGTCATCGCCGGCGTCGGCACCATGCTGTGCGGTCTATGGGCCTGGTATTACATCCGCAACGCGCCCCGAGAACATCCGTCGGTCAATGAAGCGGAGGCGCGCTATATCGAACAGGCCCATGCGCTGGAAGACGCGGGCACGCCGGCATCATCGGGCGGAAGCTGGATCGGAT
Organism: Bradyrhizobium sp.; assembly: GCA_035483915.1. GTDB lineage: Bacteria > Pseudomonadota > Alphaproteobacteria > Rhizobiales > Xanthobacteraceae > Bradyrhizobium. The sequence continues at coordinate 19,478 of DATHPL010000162.1, read as the reverse complement.
ATTTCAAATTCCGTTCGGTCTGGTGCATGTGTCTCGGCTGGATGTTCTTCAACGTCACATTCTACGGTCTCCTGACGTGGATGCCGACCTATCTGTTCAACGTCCACAACCTCGACATCAAGTCGCTCGGCGGCGCATCCTTCATCATCTTCTTTTCAGGTTTCGTCGGCGAGTTGATCGGCGGATGGATCGGGGACCGCTGGCGTACCAGCGGCGGCTCGCCAAATCTCGTGTACCGCACGCTGTTCGCCATCGCGGCCATCATGGTGACCATCTCGATCTTCCTCGTCGCTTATACGTCCAACGCGGTCGTCGTGGTCGTCCTGCTCTCCTCGACGCTGTTCTTTCTGCGCTGGTGCGGGATGTATTGGGTCATTCCCGCCGCGCTGGCAGGTCGGGAAAAGTCAGGCTTCCTTGGCGGCTGCATGAATCTCGGCGGCAATATCGCCGGCATCACGACGCCGATCATCATCGGCTTCATCGTTCAGACCACCGGCTCCTACTTCCTGGCACTTATGTATTTTGCTTTCGCGGGCGTCGCGCTCTTGATCTGCTCGACCTTGATCGACTATAGCCGCCGCCTGCCGGTGTGAACGGCACGAAGCTTCAAGGATAGAATATGACACGGCTCGGCATGCTCACGCCCTCGTCGAACAGCGCGCTCGAGCCGATCACCTACGCGATGCTGGCGGGTGTCGAAGGCGTCTCCGTGCATTTCTCACGCTTCAAGGTCACGGAAATCGCGCTGTCGGAAGCCGCAACCCGTCAGTTCGACCACAGCGAGATTTTGAGCGCGGCCGAACTCCTCGCGCACGCCAAGGTCGACGTCATTGCCTGGAACGGCACTTCGGCGAGCTGGCTCGGCTTTGATCGCGATGAACGGCTGTGCGAACGCCTCACGGAGGCGACAGGTATCCGCGCCTGTACAACGGTGCTTGGCTATCGCGACCTGTTCCAACGCCTCCCGGCCGCGCGCATCGGACTGGTAACGCCCTATACTGCCGATGTGCAAAACCGGATCATGAGCAACTGGCGTTCCCAGGGATTGAATTGCGTCGCCGAGCGGCATTTGTCGCTGGCGGACAATTTCTCCTTTGCGGAAGTGCCGGAAGCGGAAGTGGCGCGCTTGTGTGAGGAAGTCGTGAGCGAGGGCGCCGATGCGGTTGTCGTGCTGTGCACCAATATGCGCGGGGCCGGCGTCGCGGAGCGGTTGGAGCGAAAGCTTGGCGCCGGCGTTTTCGATTCGATCGCGGTCACGCTCTGGGCGTGCCTGGTCGCAACCGGCGTCGATCCGTCTGTGATCCGCGGCTGGGGTCGCGTATTCGCCAACCCGCAGCTCCTGCCGTCCGCCGTCTCTATGTCTCTTCGACAGCATTCGTGAGGTGTTGTGAGCAAGACAAACGTGACCAAGGCAAAGACCAAACCGAACGAAAAGGAGCCAAAGCGCCGCCGTAGCGTGACCGCGCTGCAAAGGCGCGCTTTGCGGGTTCCGCGCACCGGCTTGCATGAGCACGCCGCGAAAAAACTCCGTACCCTGATCGTGCGTGGCGCTCTCTTGCCCGGCGAGCCATTGCTGGAGGTCAACCTGTCCGAGGCGCTCGGCATTTCACGCACGCCGCTGCGGGAGGCATTGAAGCAACTCGCCGCCGAGGGCCTGGTCGAACTGCAACTCAATCGCAGCGCGGTCGTTGCTCCCTTGCGGCGTGAGGAACTGACCGAGCTGTTCGAAGCCGTCAGCGGCATCGAGCGCTGCGCGGCTGAGCTCGCCGCAATCCGTATGACGGCACAGGATGTCGAACGTCTCGAGGCATTGCAGGTGCGGATCGAACGCCACCACCGTCGCGGCGAGTTGCGCGACTATTTCGAGGTCAATCAGCATATCCACGGCACCATCGTCGGCTTTGCCCGCAACAGCGTGCTGAAGGCTTCTCACGACGCGCTATTGGCGCGGGTGGAGCGTGCGCGCTTGTTTGCGTTGTCGGCCGACGGGCGATGGGAGGAGTCGGTGCGGGAGCACAGGCAAGTCCTCGCCGCGCTGAAAGCACGCGATGCCGAGCACGCCGGGCGATTGCTCGCTCACCACGTTCGCCGCACCGGGGAAATCGTCGCCGACACGCTTACACAAAAGAAAGCCACGCCGTGAAAATTCTGTTGCTCAACCCCAATACGACGGCTGGAGTGACTGACTTGCTTTATGCCGCGGGTAGCCGTGCGGCGTCGCCGGGCACGGAACTTGTGGCTATGACTGCGAAACGCGGCGTGCCCTATATTGCCACGCGCGCCGAAGCGCAGATCGGCGGCGCGATCGCATTGGAAATACTCGCCGAGGCCGGCACCGGTTTCGACGCAGCGATCATCGCGGCGTTCGGCGATCCCGGCCTGCTCGGGGCGCGTGAATTATTCGATTTTCCCGTGGTAGGTCTTGCGGAAGCGGCGATGCTGACGGCGTGCATGGTAGGACAGCGATTTTCGATCGTCACGTTTTCTCCCACGCTCTCACCGTGGTATTGGGAGTGCTTGGCGATGCATGGCCTCGAGGCGCGCTGTGCCGGAATCCGTGCGCTCGGCGAATCCTTTCAATCGATCTCGGGCGTCCAAGCCGAAAAAGAAGACGCGCTGGTGCGGATTGCAAATCTTGCCGTTGAACAGGACGAGGCCGATGCCGTTATTCTTTCCGGCGCGCCGTTGGCGGGTCTTGCCGACAAGGTCAAGGACCGCATTCCGGTGCCGGTGATCGATCCCATCGCGGCCGCGGTGCGGCAGGCGGAAACCCTCGCCTTGCTCAAGCTTCGCAAAGCAATTGCCGGGAGCTTTCGGCGCCCCGATCCCAAGCCGACCACAGGGCTTACGGAATCGCTCGCCGCCGTCATCGAGCATCGCGAAGGCAAACAAGAAGGAACGAACTGATGCCGTTCAACACCATCATTCGCGGCGGCACGGTCGTAACCGCGTCCGACACCTTTGCCAGCGATGTCGGTATTCGCGACGGCAAGATCGTAGCTCTTGGAAATGATCTCGGCACCGCGGAAAATATCATTGACGCGACCGGCCGGCTGGTACTACCGGGCGGCATCGACAGCCACGTCCATTTCGCGCAGCCCTCCGGTGACGGCATCGTCATGGCGGACGGCTTCGCCTCCGGCACGCGCTCGGCCGCGTTCGGCGGCAACACCACGGTGTTGCCGTTTTGCCTGCAGGAGAAGGGGCAGACGTTGCGCGAAGCGCTGCGCAAATATCACGCGCTCGCAGAAGGCGAATGCCATGTCGACGTCTCCTTCCATCTCATTGTCACCGACCCGACCGAACACGTGCTCGGCCAGGAGTTACCGGCGCTGGTGGAGGATGGTTACACCTCGCTCAAGGTGTTCATGACCTATGAGGGGCTCGCGCTGTCGGATCGCGAGTTGTTGGAGACCATGTCGGTCGCGCGCGAGACCGGCGCGATGCTGATGGTGCATGCGGAGAATTTCGACGCGATCAAGTTTCTCACCGATCGTCTTGAACGCGCCGGCGATACCGCGCCGCGCTTTCACGCCACCTCGCGGCCGATTCCGGTCGAACGCGAAGCCACGCACCGCGCCATTTCGCTGTCCGAACTCGTCGATGTGCCGATCATGATCGTGCATGTATCGAACGGCCAGGCGATGGAGGAAATCCGCCGCGCCCAGCAGCGCGGGCTGAAAGTGCTTGGCGAGACCTGCCCGCAATATCTGGTGTTGACCGAAAAGGATCTCGATCAGCTCAACATGGAAGGCGCCAAATATGTCTGCTCGCCGCCGCCGCGCGACGAAGCTAGCCAGAAGGCGTGCTGGGAAGGCCTGCAGCAGAAGGTGTTTTCTGTGTTCTCGTCAGACCATTGCCCGTTCCGCTATGACGACCCGCAAGGCAAGCTCGTGCCGAAAGGGCGCACCAGTTTCCGCTGGGTGCCGAACGGCATTCCCGGTGTGGCGGCACGGCTGCCGATTTTGTTTTCGGAAGGCGTCGTCAAAGGCCGCATCGACCTCAACAGCTTCGTCGCGTTCAGCGCGACCAATCATGCCAAGATTTACGGCCTTTACCCGCGCAAGGGCACGATCGCGATCGGATCGGATGCCGACATCGCAATATGGGACCCGGACCGCAAGGTCACGATCAGCCATGATCTGATCCATGACGGGGCGGACTATACGCCCTATGAGGGCATCGAAGTCACCGGCTGGCCGGTCGTGACCATGGTGCGCGGCAAGGTCGTGGTGGATGACGGCACGCTCGTCGGCGCCAAGGGGCACGGCACCTATCTTTCACGCAACAAGCCGCCGAAGAATCTTGCGGTCTAGGATCAACGCGAAGCAGGAGATCACCATGCCATATGCCGTGACCGACGACGGGGTGCGCCTCTATTTCGAAGAGACCGGATCGGGTGTGCCCGTGATCTTCGTGCATGAGTTCGCCGGCGACTTTCGCAGCTACGAGCCGCAGATGCGCTATTTCGGCAAGCGTTATCGCGCCGTCGCCTATAATGCGCGTGGCTTTCCGCCGTCGGACGTGCCGGAGAACGTCTCCTCTTATTCGCAAGCTCGCGCCGCCGACGATATCCTCGCAGTGCTCGATCACATCGGCGCGCGACAAGCCCACATCGTCGGGATCTCGATGGGTGGTTTCGCGACGCTGCACTTCGGCATTCGTCATCATAGCCGCGCGCTATCGCTCTGCATCGGCGGCTGCGGTTACGGCGCCGAGCCTGACAAACGTGAGATTTTCCGCGCCGAGGCTGACGTCATAGCCGGTGCACTCCGGAAAGACGGCATGGCCGCGTTTGCCGAACGCTACGCCTATGGGCCGACCCGCGTGCAATATGAAAACAAGGACCCGCGGGGACATGCCGAGTTCAAGGCCATGCTGGCCGAACATTCGGCGACAGGATCAGCCAACACCCAGCAGGGCGTCCAGAAGGAGCGGCCCTCGCTCTATACACTCGCCGAGGAGATGAAGCGCATCACGGTGCCGACGCTGGTCGTCACCGGCGATGAGGACTGGCCGTGTCTGCTGCCGGGCATTCTCATGAAGCAGAACATTCCCTCGGCGGCGCTCTCGGTGATCCCGAATTCCGGCCACGCGATCAACATCGAGGAGCCGGAGGAATATAACCGGATCCTCAGTGATTTCCTCAAGCACGTGGAAAGCGGCCGCTGGCCGCAGCGCGATCCCCGCGCGGTTTCATCCTCGATCACCGGAATGAAAAATTGATCGTGAAATCAAGGCGCTGGGTGACATTCCGCCCGACGGAACGCTGCCGTTGACGATGGTGGGGAATCGCGCCAATCTTTGGCGGGCCCGTGATTCATACATCAACTGAAATAAGACACGGGCAGGGAGCGTCAGGGCGATGAGCAAGGACACTCAACGCTCGTCCGAACGTGATCGGCTGGATTGGGACGAGGCTGCTGCTGATGCGCTGGAGATTGCGCGTCAGATGGCCCCCGGACCCGAGCGCAATGAAGCCCTTAAAGTTGCGGGTGCGCTTCGTCGCTCCGCCGACGAACGAGGCGTGGTCTTTGCCAAGCGGGGCCGGCCGCGCAAGTCATAACGGGCTGCACCCGTTTGATCCTTCGCCCATGCGTATGACGCCAGCATAAAACAATCGAATTTGGCTTCGGTTTTCCAGCGTTGTTGCGCTGCAATGTTGGAATCCTGTCTTGTCCGGACGCGGTCCAATGTCCAGGCCGCGAACGTCGGGAACACCCTGAACGCACACTAAAATTTATATTAGTTGCCGCGATGCGGTGGGCTTCGCATGATTTTCGCGGGGGGCTTGGTGGATGTGCGCGCGATCCCGGCTGGCCCAGCCGGACTGATCTTAAATCTGCGCTTTCGATCTCACGTTGAGTGCTGGAAGGATACGAAACAGTTGTCATGATGGTATCCGTCCGGACCTTGCGGGGAACAGCGAATTCCTCGCCGAGATCGTTGAATCCTGATACCGTATCGGTTGGCTGCCGTCCGGCGGGATCGGTGGCGTCCGGCTGTTTGCCCGCCCATTCGTTCGGAACGGACGCGGGGTAAGCAATGGCCCCGTCCGTAACCTTTGCGCCGCTCAAGTCGACCGCTCTCAACGGACCCTCACCGGTCCGGGAATCCGGATTGATGTCGCCGCTGCGGCGAACTGAAATTCCGGCCGGGATTTAGGAGGGTTGCGCCGTGTGGATCGTTCTGACCGCGCTCCGGCGTCCCTACACCTTTGTTGTGCTTTCGCTGTTGATCGCGATATTCGGCGTGCTCGCAGCGCTGCGGACGCCGACCGATATTTTCCCGAACATCAACGTGCCGGTCGTCAGCGTGGTCTGGAGCTACAACGGCCTGTTGCCGAACGACATGTCTGGCCGCGTCATCTATTACTACGAGCGCTTTCTGACCGCTCAGGTGAGTGACATCGAACATATCGAGTCGCAGTCACTCTCCGGTTATGGCGTGGTCAAGATTTTTTTCCAGAAAGGCGTTAATATCCGCACCGCGCTGGCGCAGGTGACGGCGGCTTCGCAAACCGTGCTGAAATTGTTGCCGCCCGGCATCACGCCGCCTTATGTCCTGAGCTACAACGCGGCGACAGTACCGATCCTGCAACTGGCGCTGTCAAGCCCGACGCTACCCGAGATGAAATTGTTCGATCTCGGACAAAACTTCATCCGGCCGCAGCTGGCCACGGTGCAAGGTGCGGCGGTGCCCTCGCCCTATGGCGGCCAGATTTTACAAGTGCAGGTCGATCTCGACCAGCAGGCGATGCAGTCGCATGGCGTTTCGGCCGAGGACGTCGTCAATGCAGTCTCGGCACAGAACCTGATTCTCCCCGCGGGCGACCAGAAGATCGGCAAGTTCGACTGGAACGTTTCGCTCAACGCCAGTCCGGTGAATCTCGACAAGATCAATGACCTCCCGGTGAAGAAGACCGGCGGCGCAGTCATTTTCGTGCGTGATGTCGCCTACGTTCATCAGGGCTCGCCGCCGCAGACCAACATGGTGCGGGTGAACGGCTCGCGCGCGGTGTTGATGACCATCCTCAAGGCCGGTTCGGCATCGACACTGGACGTTATTGAAGGGGTCAAGTCGCTGTTGCCGCGGGTCGAGGAAAGCCTGCCAACAGGATTCGGTTTGCGCGCCGTCGGCGATCAGTCGGTATTCGTCAAAGCAGCCATTTTCGGCGTTCTGCGCGAGGCTGTGCTCGCCGCCGCGCTGGTCGGCATGATGATCTTGCTGTTCCTCGGCAGCTGGCGCTCGACCATCATCATCATCATCTCCATTCCGCTCTCGATCCTGTTCTCGCTGATTATGCTGGCGATGCTGGGGCAAACCATCAACGTCATGACGCTGGGCGGGCTTGCGCTTGCCGTCGGCATGCTGGTCGATGAAGGAACGGTGACGCTCGAGAATATTTTCTTTCACCTCGAGCAGGGCAAGGAGATCGAGCCGGCAATCCTGGACGGCGCGCAGCAGATCGTGATTCCGGCCTTTGTCACACTGCTGGTCCTGGATATCGTATTCGCGCCGATGTTCCAGCTAGGCGGCGTCGCCGGCTATCTGTTCCGGCCGTTGGCGGAAGCCGTGGTGTTCGCATTGATCGGCTCGTTCATCCTGTCGCGCACGCTGGTGCCGACCATGGCGCGTTACCTGCTTCACGCCATCCCGCCTCATGGTGAGGGGCATGTGGTGGCTCCGCGGTCGCGCAACCCGTTCACGCGGATCCAGCAGGAGTTTGAACGCTGCTTTACCTGGCTACGCGGTCACTATCATGCGTTGCTCAAGCAGGCGCTTTCGCATCCCAAGACGATTATCTTCGGGTTTCTCGGCATCGTGCTGTTGTCGTTCGGGCTCGCGCCGTTTCTGGGTTCGAACTTCTTTCCGGCCGTCGATTCCGGCCAGATCCTGATGCATGTGCGCGCGCAGCCCGGCACGCGGATCGAGGAGACGGCGCGCCTGTTCGAGCAAATCGAGCAGACGGTGCGCGCAACCATTCCGCCCGAACAGCTCGATAACATTGTCGACAATATCGGTCTGCCTTACAGCGGCATCAACATGGCCTACCAGAACACCGGTACGATTGGCCCCGAAGATGGCGATGCGCTGATCAGCCTGAAGGAGGACCACGATTCGAGCGCCGGCTACGTCAAGGCGCTGCGCACGGTACTGCCGCAGAAATTTCCGGGCGCGACTTTCTCATTCCTGCCCGCCGACATCGTGTCGCAAATCCTCAATTTTGGTCTGCCGGCGCCGATCGATGTCCAGGTGATAGGCAACAATCAGAAAGCCAACTTTGCGTATGCCAATGAACTGCTGAAGAAGATCCGTCAGGTGCCGGGCATTGCCGACCTTCGCATCCAGCAGGTCTTCAACTATCCGCAGATCAACGTGAGCGTCGATCGAACCCTCGCCGGTGAGGTCGGGCTAACCCAGCGCGACGTCGCCAACAGTCTGCTGGTTACGTTGTCCGGCAGTAGTCAGGTGCAGCCCAATTTCTGGCTCAACTCGGAAAACGGCGTCTCTTATCCGATCGTCGCGCAGATGCCGCAATACCGGGTCAACAGCATTTCGGACCTCTCGAATATTCCGATTACGGCGAAATCCAAATCCCAGCAGTATCTCGGTGGTCTGGCGAAAATCACGCAGGGGCCTAGCCCCGGTGTGGTGTCGCACTACAATGTTCAGCCCGTGATCGATATCTTCGGCGACACGCAGGGCCGCGATCTGGGCGCCGTCTCAGCCGACGTCTATAAGATATTGGCCGAGACGAAAAAAGACCTGCCGCGCGGCTCCTACACCGTTGTGCGCGGCCAGGTTCAGACCATGAATGACGCCTACAGCCAGCTTTATCTGGGCCTCGCGGGGGCCGTCGTGCTGGTTTACTTGGTGATCGTCGTCAACTTCCAGTCCTGGCTCGATCCGTTCATCATCATTACGGCGCTGCCGGGCGCTCTGGCCGGCATCATCTGGATGCTGTTTATGACCGGCACCACGCTGTCGGTGCCCGCGCTCACCGGCGCGATCATGTGCATGGGTATCGCGACCGCAAATAGCGTGTTGGTCGTCAGCTTCGCCCGCGAGGGAATGGAGAACGGCCTCGACTCCGTGGCCGCGGCGCTGGAGTCCGGCTTCACCCGCTTTCGTCCGGTGCTGATGACGGCACTCGCCATGATCATCGGCATGGTCCCGATGGCGCTGGCGATGGGCGAGGGCGGGGAACAGAACGCGCCGCTCGGCCGTGCCGTGATCGGCGGACTTACCGTCGCGACCATCGCCACGCTGTTTTTCGTTCCAACCGTGTTCAGTGTTCTGCACCGTTTCGTTGCGAGACCGAGGACGTCGGCATGATAAGGCATCGTGACAGGCGTGCATCGAATGAAGCACTCGGGAGTTATAAAGCGAAGCTGCGTAACGGCGGTGCGGATGCTGGCCGGACGCCAAGGGCCTTCAGGAGGACAGCGCTGTGTGGATTGTCGTAACCGCGCTGAGGCGCCCCTATACGTTCGTGGTCCTGGCGGTGCTCATCGCGCTGTTTGGCATCCGCGCGGCTTTGACGACCCCAACCGACATTTTCCCGAACATCAATATCCCCGTCATCAGCGTGGTCTGGAGTTATAACGGCCTGTTGCCGAACGACATGTCCGGCCGCGTTATTTATTATTATGAGCGCTTTCTGACGGCCCAGGTCAGCGACATCGAGCATCTCGAATCGAGCTCGCTCTCGGGCTATGGGGTCGTCAAGATTTTCTTCCAGAAGGAAGTTGATATCGCTGCCGCCATGGCGCAGGTAACAGCGGCCTCGCAGACTGTGCTGAAGCTGTTGCCGCCCGGTATCACGCCGCCCTACGTCTTGAGTTACAACGCGTCCAGCGTGCCCATTCTGCAGCTCGGATTGTCGAGTCGCGCGCTGCCGCAGATGAAGTTGTTCGACCTCGGGCAAAATTTCATCCGGCCGCAGCTCGCCACGGTCCAGGGTGCGGCGGTGCCGTCACCCTATGGCGGCAAGATCCTGCAGGTGCAGGTCGATCTCGATCAGCAGGCGATGCAGTCGCACGGTGTTTCGGCCGAAGACGTCGTCAATGCGATTTCAGCACAGAACTTGATCCTCCCCGCCGGCGATCAGAAGATCGGCAAGTTCGACTGGAACGTGTCGCTCAACGCGAGTCCGACTATCCTCGAAAAGATCAACGAACTGCCGGTCAAGAAGGCCGAAGATTCCGTGATCTACGTGCAGGATGTCGCCCACGTTCATCAGGGTTCGCCGCCGCAGACCAACATGGTGCGGGTCAACGGCGCGCGCGCGGTGCTGATGACCATCCTGAAGGCTGGATCGTCGTCGACCCTCGACATCATCGATGGAGTAAAGAAGCTGTTGCCTCGGGTGCAGGAAAGCCTGCCGTCTACCCTCAATCTCCGCGCCGTCGGCGATCAGTCGGTTTTCGTCAAAGCCGCGGTGTTCGGTGTCATTCGCGAAGCGATACTCGCGGCGGCCCTGGTCGGCGTGATGATCCTGCTTTTCCTCGGCAGCTGGCGCTCGACCGTCATCATTCTCACCGAAATTCCGCTCGCTGTTCTGTTCTCGCTCACTGCGTTGTCGCTGCTTGGCGAAACCATCAACGTCATGACGCTGGGAGGACTGGCGCTTGCTGTCGGCATCCTGGTCGACGACGGCACGGTGACGATCGAGAACGTCAACTATCACCTCGAGCAGGGCAAGGAAATCGAACCGGCGATTCTGGATGGTGCGCAGCAGATCGTGATTCCGGCTTTCGTCACCCTGCTTTGCCTGTGCATCGTGTTCGTGCCGATGTTCCAGCTTGGCGGCGTGGCCGGCTATCTGTTCCGGCCATTGGCGGAAGCGGTGGTCTTCGCGCTGGTCGGCTCGTTCATCCTGTCGCGCACGCTCGTGCCGACGATGGCTAATTACCTGATGCGCGGTCATCACCACAGCGTGGAAACGTCGGTCGAGCACCTCACGCCGAGGCGGTCGCGTAACCCGCTGTTGCGGTTCCAGCAAGGCTTCGAGAGCTATTTCGAACGCTTCCGCGGTCGATACCGCGCGCTGCTGACGATGGCGCTAAGCCGTCCCAAAACCTTTATTGTGGCATTCCTGGCCTGCGTGGTGCTGTCGTTCGGACTTGCTCCATTTCTGGGTTCGAACTTCTTCCCGGCCGTCGATTCCGGCCAGATCCTGATGCATGTGCGTGCACAGCCCGGCACGCGGATCGAGGAGACCGCGCGCCTTTTCGAGCAGGTCGAGCAAATCGTGCGCGCGACCATTCCGCCCGAACAGCTCGACAACATCGTCGACAATATCGGCTTGCCGTTCAGCGGCATCAACATGGCCTATCAGAACACGGGCACGATCGGCCCGGAGGATGGCGATGCGCTGATCTCTCTGAAGGAAGACCACGGTCCGACCGCCGACTACGTCAAGACGTTGCGCACGATTTTGCCACAGAAATTCCCGGGCGCGGCTTTCTCATTCCTGCCCGCCGATATCGTGTCGCAAATCCTCAATTTCGGCCTGCCGGCGCCGATCGACGTCCAGGTGATCGGCAGCAACCTGAAAGGCAACTACGCTTACGCCAACGACCTGCTGAAGAAGATTCGCCAGGTGCCGGGCATTGCCGACCTTCGCATCCAGCAGGTCTTCAACTATCCGCAGATCAATGTCGATGTTGACCGGACACTGGCGGCCGAGGTCGGTCTGACCCAGCGCGACGTCGCCAACAGTCTGCTGGTCACGCTCTCCGGCAGCGGTCAGGTGAAGCCGAATTTCTGGCTCAATCCGGAAAACGGCGTGTCCTACCCGATCGTGGCGCAGATGCCGCAATATCGGGTCAACAGCATCTCCGAACTGTCCAACATACCGATCACCTCCCAGGACAACGGCGCGCCGCGATACCTCGGCGGGTTGGCGAGTATCACGCAGGGGCCAAGTCCGGGCGTGGTGTCGCACTACAACGTTCAGCCGGTGATCGACATCTTCGGCGACACCCAGGGCCGCGATCTCGGCGCCGTCTCACGCGATATTTCGAAAATCCTCGCCGAATCCAAAAAGGATCTGCCGCGTGGCTCCTACACGGCCGTGCGCGGCCAAGTTCAGACCATGAATAATGCCTACAGCCAGCTTTACTTTGGCCTCGCCGGGGCGATTGTGCTGATCTATCTCGTGATCGTCGTCAACTTCCAGTCCTGGCTCGATCCGTTCATCATCATCACGGCGTTGCCCGGTGCGCTCGCCGGTATCGTCTGGACACTGTTTGTAACGGGAACCACCCTGTCGGTTCCCGCCTTGACCGGCGCGATCATGTGCATGGGTATCGCAACCGCGAACAGTATTCTCTTGGTGAGTTTCGCCCGTGAGGGCCTGGAAAACGGGCTGGATGCCACGACCGCGGCGCTGGAATCCGGCTTCACTCGCTTCCGTCCGGTGCTGATGACGGCGCTCGCCATGATCATCGGCATGGTGCCGATGGCGCTGGCGATGGGCGAGGGCGGCGAACAGAACGCGCCGCTCGGTCGTGCCGTGATCGGCGGACTGGCTATTGCTACAATTGCAACACTCTTCTTCGTTCCGACCGTGTTCAGCCTTCTTCATCGCGATCGCAGCAGCCAAACACCGGCACCAGCTGGTATACCTTCGGACGGGCCGAGCCTGTGACATAGGAGAAATGCCTTGCTTGATTCCCATCCGCACCAAGTTCCCCTGGAAGAGGGCACGCGCCAGAGCAAGATCAATCCGCCGCCGAACAAGGCGCGCTGGGTTGCCGGTATCGCGCTGGTCGTTGCGCTCGCCATCGCCATCGCCGGGATCCTGGTGCGGCGTCATAATGAGAGCGAGGTCACGCAGTGGACCAACGACGCGGCCGTGCCGATCGTCGCCACGGTCACGCCGAAGCAGGGTGTGACGGGTCAGCAGATTTCGCTGCCCGGTGATATCGAGGCTTGGTTCGAGGCGCCGATCTATGCGCGGGTAAGCGGCTATCTCAAGGCCTGGTATTTCGATTTCGGCGCGCACGTCACCAAGGGCCAGCTGCTGGCCGACATCGATGCGCCCGATCTCGATGCCCAGCTTGCGGCCGCCAAGGCGAGGCTGGCTTCGGCCGAGGCCCAGGTCAAAGTGAGGGAAGCCGAGCGAAATTTCGCCGATACGACCTATGCGCGCTGGCGTGATTCACCGAAAGGCGTGGTCTCCGAGCAGGAGACCGAATCGAAAAAGGCGGAATCCGGTAGCGCCGTGGCGCGTTACAACGCGTCTCTTGCCGAGGCTAACGTCAATCGCAGCCAGGTCGACCAGCTTACCGCGCTCGAGGCTTTCAAGCGTATCGTCGCCCCATTCGATGGTATCGTAACTCAACGCAACACCGACGTCGGCGCGCTGATTAACGCGGGAAGCGGCGTCGGCGGCGGTAGCGGACCTCAGCTTTTCAAGGTTGCCGACGTGCACGAGATGCGGGTGTTCGTTCAGGTGCCGCAGGAAATGTCGGCAAATATGCGCGCCGGGCTGACGGCGACACTGTCGCTACCGCAGTATCCCGACAAGACGTTCGAGGCGCTGGTATCGACGACGTCTGAGGCGATCAACAAGGCCTCGCGGACCCTGCTGGTCGAACTCCATGCCAAGAACACCGACAATCTGTTGCAGCCCGGTACGTTCGCCCAGGTGCGGTTCAATCTGGCCGATAGCCCTGGCACGCTTCGCATTCCGACGAGCGCGCTGATCTTCCGCGAGAACGGCGCGCAAATAGCGATCCTCGGTCCCGGCAACAAGGTCGAGGTAAAGCCGGTCAAGCTCGGCCGGAATCTTGGAACAGAGTTCGAAGTGCTCAATGGCTTGGCTGTGACCGACACGGTTATCAACAGTCCGCCGGATTCGTTGTCCGAAGGCGAGGTCGTCAAGGTAGCAAAGGATAGCCAGCCACCTCCTGCACATGAGGCGGAAGCGAGATGAACGAGGCTGGGGGCCTTTCAACAAGTAACCGATTGTGCATGTTGCCGCGCCAGTTGACGCCGCGCGACAAACGCATCCAAATGAGCGGTGCTCGACGTCTTGCGCCTGTCGAAGGTAACCTCTGGTGTCTGGATTAGGTGCATGAGAATACGAAGTTTCGCGTGTTTGGTCGTATTTGCGGGAGCTCTGGGAGGCTGCGCCCTCGGTCCGGAGTATTTCACGCCGGATGCTGCCCTTCCCGTCAATTTTGTGGTTCCGCAGGCGGGCAGCGGACCGAAATCAGGCGGCGCCAGCCCTGACCTTTGGCAGTGGTGGCGGACGCTCCATGATCCGCAACTGAACCGCCTCATCGACCGAGCCATCCAGAACAATCTCGACCTCAAGATCGCGCTGGATCGTTTGCAGCAGGCGCGGCTGCAGCTGGTCGTGCTCGGCGCGCAACAGCTTCCACAGCTTAATGGCGGCGTCGGGGGCGGCACCGGGACCGGAACCGACGAAACCAAGGGCCGGGTCGCTCAGGCCCTGCGCAATGGCGATAACAGCGCGGGCCTCCAGAAGATCAGCGGCGTTGGTGGTCTCGATGCGGAATGGGAAATTGACTTCTTCGGCAAGATCGCGAGCCGTATCGAGGCGCAAGTCTATACCGCCGAGGCGCTGAAGGAAGCGCGCGACTGGGTCTATGTCGTGATCGCCGCGGACGTCGCGCGTCTCTATTTCGATCTTCGCGCGCGGCAGGATCGTCTACAGATCCTCTACCGCGACATCGAAGCGTCGCGGAAGGTGCTTGACCTCGCGCAGACCCGTCTCGATCGCGGCCTGACCAACGATCTGGATGTGCTGCTCGCCAGGCGCCAGGTCGAGACGCTACAGGCGGATGTCGAGCCGCTCAAGGCGCTGATCGAGGCCAACGGTTATGCCATCGCCGTTCTGCTCGGAGAATATCCGGAAGCCATCGCCCGCGAGTTGCGGCGGCCCGGCGCCGTGCCGCGCCTGCCGGCACGGGCGCCGGTTGGAACTCCCGTTGATCTCTTGCGCCGTCGCCCCGACATCCGCGAGGCCGAGCGGTTCCTCGCGGCCGCCGTCGCCGATATCGGCGCGCGGACGGCGGACCTGTTTCCGAGTGTGGCCATTACCGCCGGCGGCGGTGCGCAGACCGGTCCAAAATCAGGCTCAGCTATTCCGATCACCTGGATAGGATCGGTGGGCCCGACGCTCGATGCCCCGATCCTCGACTTCGGGGCGCTCGATGCCAGGATCGAGATCGCCGACTACCGGGCGCATGAACTCGCGGCGGCCTATAAGCAGAGTATCCTGGTCGCGGTACAACAGGTGGACGAGGCTAACACCGGCTATCAGGCCTTTCGGCAGAGTCTGCGCAGCCTCGACCTCGCGCTCGACGCCGCGCGTCAGGCGACCCGGGTGGCGACGGAGCGTTATGACCGCGGCTTGACCGATTTCCTCAACGTGCTGGACGCCGAACGGCAGCAATTCGCCCTGGAACAGCAACGTGCCGAGGTTGTCCGGCTTGCCGGCGACAGTTTTGTGGCGCTCTATAAGGCGCTCGGCGGTGGCTGGCCGCCGGATGAAGTCATCCCGTCGATCCGGCATCCGGACCCTGCTGTGGTCGCGGCGGTCAAACGTCTTGCCCAGGACCCGCCGCATCCGCGGCCGTCTCCGCCCGCGGGACTGACCCCCTGACGTGAGGTTGAGGGATCGAGCCTTTGATGAACAAAGCTGAGAACCGCCCGCAAACCATCGTGCTCGTCGAGGACGAGACGGAAATGGCCGAAGAGATCAAGGGTGAGCTCGAAAGCAAGGGCTACCTCGTGCGGATAGCCTCTATCGCGCAAGCTGCCGATGCGGCGCGGGTGGGCGATGCCGCGATGATGATCATGGACCGGATCGTTTTCGGCGAAGACAGCCTCAACACGCTGGAGGTCTTGCGCAAGGAGGGTGTCAAGGTGCCCGTCCTGGTCATCTCGGCCTTGTCCTCCGTTGACGAAAAGGTCAAGGGCCTGAAGGCCGGTGGCGACGACTACCTGACAAAGCCATTTGCGATGGTCGAACTTTCTGCGCGGGTAGAGGCGATGTTGCGCCGCCTCGATGACGTACGCACCACGAAATTGCACGTCGGCGATCTCGAAATGGATCTGATCGAAAAGACTGTCCATCGCGGCGGCACCAGGATCGATCTGTTGCCGCGCGAATTTCGCCTGCTGGAGTATTTCCTGCGCCATCCCGGACGGGTCATCACGCGGGCCATGCTGTTGCAGGAGGTCTGGCAGTATCATTTCTCGCTCGAGACCAACGTCGTCGACGTCCACATCAGCAATTTGCGGAAAAAGATCGACACAAAGGGTACGCCCTCGCTGATCGTGAATATCCGCGGCGCGGGCTTCATGTTGAACGCTCATGCTTGAATTTTTCCGTTCCTCCGCGGTGCGCGTCGCGCTCGCCTTCGTGCTCGTCACCACGGCTGCGACGACGGCGGTGTTCGGTCTGGTGTATTTTCGGATCGGCGAGGCGAATGAGGCGAGGAACCGCCTCATCCTCGAAACCGAAGCCGCCAAGAGCGCCAATCGTTCTGTCGAGGAATTGAGAAGTGCTTTTGAGGTCAGGCTGACGAACGACCTGCGGCGCATCGACTACGCGGCGCTGTTCGATGCCAATCACAAATTCATGTTCGGCAATATCGACGTTCTGCTGCCGATTCCGGTGGATGGCACGTCTCATTTCATCGCCGCAACCCACGTGCCGGGGAGCATCAATCAGCTGGAGCCGGCGATTTTCGTGGCGCGGGAGCGTCCCGACGGCACCGTCATGCTGCTGGGCCGAAGCCTGCTCGAAACCCTGGCATTCCGCCGCATTGTGCAAAGCGCGCTTGCGGCGGGACTGGCTCCGATGCTGCTGCTCGCGCTCGCGATCGGCGCCTACTTCGCCCGCCGCTCGTCGCGTCGTCTCACCGCCATTCACGACGCCATCGGCCGCATCATGAAGGGGGACACGGATTTGCGCCTGCCGGTCGGTTCTCGACACGACCCGATCGCCACGATATCGCGAGACGTCAACCTGATGCTTGACGAGATCGGGCGCCTGTTGGTGCAGCTGAAGGGAGTGGGCGATAACATCGCTCACGACTTGCGCAGTCCGCTCGCCGTTGTTCACGCCCAGCTCGAGCGCGGGCTTGAGAGTTCAAGCGATGAGCAATTGCGCGCGGTCACGAAGCAGGCGCTTGCCCATATCGACAAGGCCATGCTGACGGTAGCCGCGCTATTGCGCCTGGCCGATGTCGAATACGGCCCGAAGTCCCGCAACTTCCAATCAATCGATCTGTCGGCGATCTGCGCCGACCTGTTTGAATTCTACGAACCGCTGGCGGAATCGAAATCGATCAAGATGACGCTGGAAACCCACTCTCCGGTTCAGATGCTCGGTGACGGTGACCTGATGCGTGAAGCGGTGTCGAACCTGATCGGCAATGCGATCAAGTTCACGCCCGAAAACGGTGCCGTCAGCATATCGGTGATCCGCGAGGACGGCCTGCCGGTGGTGCGGGTGCGCGATAGCGGGATCGGCGTCGAGCCGGCGGAACGCGACAAGATATTTCAGCGGTTTTACCGAACGTCCAGCGGTCATCGCGTCCCCGGCAGCGGGCTTGGCTTGAGCATCACCGCCGCCATCGCCAACCTGCATGAATTCGACCTGCGGTTTAACGACAACAATCCCGGCGCGGTATTCGAGATGATTGGCCGCCGGAAGTAGTGCCCGAATAGCGGCGAAGTAAGAGTCCGTTAACCAAGAATTGGCAAAGCTGGGCGCAGGTTTTTTCGACGGAAAATTCCGGCTAACTCCCTGTTTTCGGACACAATTGGCAACAATGCAGACACCTCAACCCGTCAGCGCCTCTCCGGCTACGGATGCCACCGGCTCGATCGCCCAGCAGCAACTGCGCATCGGTCTGGCTTTGTACCGTGAGGGAAAAGCCGCGGACGCCATCGCGGCGTTCCAGCACGGTCTGCTCGAGGCCGAAAAGGCCGGCATCGAATCCACCGAGACGCTGTCCGAACTGCACGCCAGGCTCGGCAACGTGGCGGCAGCCAGTGGCGATTTCCAGCTCGCCAGCATCAATTATCAGGCCGCATTGACCATTGCGCCGCACCTAACGAATTGCTGGTGCAGCTTCGGCGACCTGTACTTGAGGTGCGGCCAGCACCAGAGGGCCATCGAGCTCTACCTTCAGACCTTGAAGCTCAATCCACGGCATTGGGCGGCGCGCGCCAACATGGTTCAGGCGCTGATGGCCGCCAAGCAGTATCTCATCGCCAAGGCGATCCTGATCGAGTTGAAGGGCGAGCGCCCGCAAGACGCCCGCATCCACCATCTGCTCGGCAAAACCCTTTTCGAGCTGAACGAAATAGCACCGGCGATCGCAAGTTTTCAGGAGGCGGTTGCCATCAATCCGCAGGATGCCGAGAGCATCAACTGGATCGGGGCGCTCAAGCAGACCACCGGTGACGACGAGGCCGCCCAAGCCGCCTATGCGGAAGCGGCGCGGATTCAGCCGCTGATCAGCCGCCCAGCCGCCAAGCAGCCGGCGGAATTTCGTGTGCTGGCTTTGTACGCGCCGTTCGGCGGCAATACGCCGACCGAATATCTGTTCCAGGACGCGTTTTTCGATACCGATACGCTCGCGCTGTTCGCTTCGCGGGAGTACGACACGGCAACGCTCGGCCAGAATATCCAGCTCGTCATCAATCTGGTCTCGGATGCTGACCAGACGGAGGCCCTGTTACCCCTCGCGGCCGAACTGGTGGATCGGCTCGGCCTGCCAACGCTCAACCATCCGCGCCGGGTGCAGCAGACGACGCGTGACGCAGCCGCTCACCTGCTTCAGGGGATTCCGGGCTGCCGTGTTCCGCAAGCCGCGCGATTGAAAGCGGGTGGCGATCGTTCGGACGCGGCGCTGAAGGCGATGCTGCCCTTCACCTCGAGCGTTTTGGCCCGGCCGGTCGGCACCCATGGCGGGGACGATTTCGAGAAGGTCGAGGACGTTGCTGCGCTTGCGGCTTTCCTGTCGCAGCGCCCCGACCACGATCACTATCTAATCGAATATATCGACTACCTTTCCGCCGACGGTCATTTCCGCAAATACCGGTTCATCTTCGTCGACGACCAGATCCTGCCCTATCATCTCTGCATCGGGCGCGACTGGAAATTGCATCACATCAACACCGACATGGCCCATCAACCGTGGATGCAGCAGGAGGAAGCCGCGTTTCTGAACGATTCAGCCGCTGTGTTCGGGCCGGCGCAACATCAGGCGCTGCACGAGATTCGTCGGCGCGTCGGTCTCGACTATTTCGGGATCGATTGCGGGCTCGACACATCGGGGAATGTCGTCGTGTTCGAGGTCAACGCCTCGATGTTGGTTCACACCCGCAACGAGGGTTTCCTCTACAAGACGCCGGCGGTGGAGCGCATCAAGCGTGCCTATGATGCGATGCTTCGCAAGCTCGCAACCGGAGTCGCC
>DATHPL010000161.1:0-10306 GCA_035483915.1 Bradyrhizobium sp. | reverse complement strand
GATCACGGGCCATTTGAGCCGTGACGAAAGAGTGGACGTGGACATGCTAATTGCTCCACCGGGCTGCCGGGAGATGAAGGAGATCGGCGGCACGGAAATTGATTTGGAACGGAAATCGATCAGGCCAGGCACTTCAGCAGCGACCCGGGCCGGCAAGCCGGCTGGCCGCTCATAATTTAATGAACCTGAGATGACGCGCAACGGGCGGACGCGAGCAATTCCGATGGTGCACCGCGCGGGCCTTCGGAAAACGAGGAGAGTTATCTGTAGATGCGATCGCGGCTATCTGTCGAAACGATCACAGCATCCGGTCAATCGATCGGGATCGCTTCCGCCCCGGTTGTAGCAGCGCCTGGCACACCTCGGCCTGCGGTGGCCGATCTTGTTCGGATGGTAGAAGCATCAGGCCGAGCCGTGACCTCGGTCCTCGATAACACTGGTGTATAGTTTCTTGATACCCCGTCCCATGAGAACATCGGCGTTCTCGATTTGACCAACTGGCTGCGGGCCGGGGGATTCGATCCGGAAAAGGATGATGCGTGTCAAGAGAGTTCATAATCTCGGTCATTGACGATGACGAATCCTTCCGGACTGCGCTCGTTGGATTGCTTCATTCGCATGGATATGCAGCTCACGGATTCACGTCTGCCGTAGAATTTATCGACAGCGGTGAGGAGGGATCATGTGACTGCATCATCACTGATTTTTTCATGCCCAAGATGAGCGGGCTTGACCTCATTCAGCAACTCGCCGCGAGCGGCTCGACGGTCCCGGTCATCATGGTCACCGGGCGTCCGGAGCCGGGGCTGGAAGTCAAGGCCGCGGCCGTTGGCGCCGTCTGCCTGCTGATGAAGCCATTCGAAGCAGATGCTTTGATCGACCACCTCGAAAGAGCCCTGAGGATCTGATCGTTAGCAAGCTCGCTGAAAGCGCTTACCGGTTCCTTGCAGCTGTCCGAGCCGTCTCATACATTGATATGACGAGCGCCTTCCGAAGGTTGGATAGCAAAGCATCCGGAAGTTTCCACAAGATCAAGTCAGTTCTCAGTTGATCGGGCAAAGCAGACTCGCGCGTCGATGTCCTGGGTCATTGTCGAGCAGCACGCTCATATTAGGAGAATCGCGATGGTTCGCACTCACCAGCCAGGTGAATCCGCTTTCAGATCCATCTTGCCAGAAGACATCGACTGGAAGCCTTTCGCAGCGTTCCCGCCGAATGTTCGGCTGGCGGTGCTTGTTGGAGAGCCGAGCGAGCCCGGGCCCTATGTCGTGCGGGTCAAGGTACCGTCCGGTGTGAAGCTGATGCCGCACAGGCATCCCGAGGACCGCATCTATACGGTGATGTCAGGCGTTTTCTACATCGGGCTTGGCGAAAAATTCGATGGCGACAAGGTTAAAGCCTATCCGCCCGGCTCTGTGGTTGTGCTGCCTGGCGATACCCCTCATTTCCATTGGGCCAAATCAGGAGAGTACGTCACGCAGGTCACGGCGATCGGACCGCTTGGCCTCGAATATATGGATGCGCACGACGATCCGCGGAGCAAGAGCTCGTAGCGGGCTTTCCCGCAGCGGCGCGCAATGGACATTCACTTGGGCTGACTAGAGCCTCTAGTCCGTCACCTCAAAAATGAGTTCGAGCGCGACCGGGGTGCCTAGCGGAAGGCTTGCGACGCCCACCACCAATCTAGAAGGGTTCTTGTCCTTTCCGAAGACGTCCTGCAACAACTTCGAGGCGCCATCGGCGACTTTTGGCTGATCGCGCACATCTCCCGATGTGGCCACCGACACGCCAAGCCGAACGATCCGAGCCACCCGGTCAAGCGATCCCAAATGCTGTCTTGCAACGGCGAGAGCGTTGAATGCTGAGAGGCGGGCCGCTCTTTGTCCGGTTTCAACGTCGAGCTCCGCGCCAACGCGTCCCATAAATCTCGCCTGGCGGCCTTCGGTGGGCAGCATTCCAGTCAGAAACAGCAGATTCCCGGTTTGCACCGCTTCCACATAAACACCGAACGGCTCCGGCGGTGCCGGGAGCTTGATGCCGAGTTCCTTCAGCCGTTGCTCGGCTTGAACTGGCCGGGAGTCCTCGCGGGCTACCATTTTCCGACGTGCGAACCGCCGTCTACGTGTAGCACCTCCCCCGTTACTTGATCTGCTTCCGTAAGATAGACGATCGCGTCCACGATGTTCTTCACGCTGGAAATCTGTCCCATTGGCTGCAGCGTCTTAAGGAACTCTTTTGGACCGCCCTCGTGCATCGGGGTGTCGACGATACCCGGCGCGACGGCGTTCACACGAATGCCCTGCTTCACGTATTCCATCGCCAGACTTCGCGTGACGGCCTGAAGTCCGCCCTTGGTGATCATCGGAACAGCGGCGTTTACGCCGGCGATCGGGTGTTCCACCATCGTCGAGGTGATGTTGACGATGCTGCCGCCTGACTTCTGGGTCAGCATCTGCTTGACAGCAAGCTGGCTGATGAAGAGAAAGCCCTCGATATTGACGGAGAGAAGAGACCGCAGGTCTTCGATCGAGTATTCGGTGAAGGGCTTTGAGAAGAAAATGCCGGCGTTGTTCACGAGTGCGTCGATCGAGCCAAATTTACTCGTGGCGACTTCGACGATCTTCTGCGCGGTGGCGAATTCGGCGATGTTTCCGTCGACCAGCGCGAGTCTGTCTGACGGCGCGAAGCTCTCCGACCTGCTGATATTTCTGGAATTCGCCACCACCCTGTAGCCGCGATCCAGAAAGGTCCTCACTAGACCGGCTCCAATACCCTGCGAGCCGCCGGTCACGATCACTGTTTTCTGCGCATTGGTCTTTTCCGAGCTCATTGTCTTCTCCATTGAGATAACCCGGATCGCCTTCGCGGTAGCGGAGGTTGACAGGTTCTGATCGGGGACTTTGTGACGCGATCGGCCCGTCCGCCATCC
The DNA here is from genome assembly GCA_035483915.1 of Bradyrhizobium sp. Taxonomy (GTDB): domain Bacteria; phylum Pseudomonadota; class Alphaproteobacteria; order Rhizobiales; family Xanthobacteraceae; genus Bradyrhizobium. The sequence continues at coordinate 7,377 of DATHPL010000161.1, read as the reverse complement.
AGCCTTCGGAAAGAGCGGGTCATATCAAGGTATGAGTGCGCCGGCGTCGCAATGGTGGATCTGCTCTGCTTCCCGCCACGACCTGGATAGCCGCGTTTTCTAACACCAACGTATGGGAGAGGTGAGACCAGCGTTGAATGGAAGGGGCGGCGGTACCGAGTAGTAAGATCGGCCATCTTCAAACAGGGAAGGCCTGCCATGCCGCTCTTGCGTTTTGACCTTATCGAGGGCCGTTCGGAGCTGGAAATCAGGAAGATTCTCGATGTGACTCATGAGGTCCTGCTCGAGACCCTCAAGGTGCCGCAGCGCGACCGCTACCAGGTCGTACACGAACACAAGCGGTCTTGCGTGATCGTGGAAGACACCAGTTTGGGATTTGTCCGGTCGGACAACGTGCTCCTGCTTCAAATCACCAGCCGTCCGCGAAACCGCGAGATGAAGGAAAACTTCTATCGCTTGCTGGTTGAAAGACTTGACTCGCGCTGCGGAATTGCTCCGGACGACGTCATCGTGAATTTTGTCACGAATGCCGATGAAGATTGGTCGTTTGGCGCTGGTCGCGCACAGTTTCTCACCGGAGAGCTGTCGACAGGCCTGCAAGCCAAAGCCCGTAGCGGGGCGCCGGCATGAACATGAACGCCAATATTACGGCTCCGGCAGTCAACGCGATCGCTGCTTTTGCAAATCGTGCTTCGGCCGGGGCGTTGAAGCCGGACATCCGCAAACTCTTCAAGCGCAATATTCTCGATAGCCTCGGTTGCGCAATCGCCGCGTTGCCCGGTGCTCCATTCGCTGCGTTGCGCGAACAATTCGCGGAATATCGTTCCGTCGGATCGTGCTCGCTAATCGGTGGCGGAAAGACGTCGCCCGACCAGGCCGCGCTGTTCAATTCCGGATTGGTCCGTTACGTCGATCTGCTCGACAGCTACATGTCTCCGGGAGGACTGTGCCATCCCGGAGACAATTTCGGCACCATCCTCGCCGCTGCGGAACATGCGCGAGCCTCGGGCGAGGAATTCATGCTCGCGCTCGCCGTCGCGTTCGAGATCCAGTGCAGGTTCACCGCCAAGGTGCCTGTGATGGCGAAAGGCTTCAATCACGCGATCCAGCTTGCGATCTCGACCGCCGCCGGGGCGGGAAAGTTGTTTGGATTGTCGGAAGAACAAATCGCGCATGCGATCTCGATCGCAACCGTCGACAACGTCTCGCTCGCTTGCGTCCATGTCGAGCCGGTCTCCCAGTGGAAAGGGTTTTCGCCGGGGATGACGGGCATGCGCGCGATTTATTCGGCGTCGCTCGCCAAACGCGGCTTCACCGGACCATCGGGATTGTTCGAAGGTCCTAATGGGCTGCAGAGGATGTTTAACCAGAACGTCGAGGTCGATTGGTCCGACGATTCTCTGGAGATCATCGAGCAGACTGTCCTGAAGAAGTACTGTTCGCTCATCCACGGTCAGCCGGTGCTCGAAGCCGTCCTCAAGCTCAAACGCGATAACGGCTTGACGGCAGACGACGTCGAAGGCGTCATGTGCGATATCTTTCAATCCGGGTTCGACATTGCCGGTGGCGGCGCCTTCGGACCCAAGGACAGACCGCAGACCAAAGAGCAGGCGGACTATAATCTGAAATATTTGATCGCAGCTGCGCTTCTGGACGATGCGGTCGGACCGGCGCAGCTCGAGCAATCGCGGATCCGGGCCGACGACGCACAGGCGTTGCTGGGCAAAGTCGAGATCTACCCGGACGAAATCCTCTCGGCAAGATATCCGGGCGAACTTGGCGCCCGCATCACCATCCAGACCAAGACCGGGAAGATCCTTGAGCGCGAGCAGTCCGACTACGAAGGTGGCCTTGGGAACCCGCTCTCGTGGGAGCGAGAGGTCGAGAAATTCAACTGGTTGAGCGAGCCCTTTGCTGATGCGATGCTTCGAAATGATATCGTCGAACTGGTCGCCGAGCTCGACCAACATTCGATCGAGGACCTAATGGACCTTCTCACGAAGGTCAGTCCCAGGGCCGTCTTCCTGACCACTCGCCACACATTCCAATAAATTCGATCGCACCGGAGAGGATGACAAACATGCCAATGATTTCATGCGATATGCGCTACGGCCGGACTGACGAGCAGAAACGCGCGCTATCGGCCGGCCTGATTCGCGTCGTCAGCGAGGCGACGGGCGAGCCGGCGGACAATATCTTCTTCGTGATTCGCGAGGGCCGTGGGATCAATTTTGTCGAACACGGCAAGCATCTTCCCGAATTTGTTGAAGGCAACGCCAATGACAAGGACCTGGTCGCAAGTCTGAAGTGAAGGAGAAGACACATGCCGTTCATCGAATGCCATATCGCAACCGGTCTTTCCCAGCCTCAAAAAGCGAAACTGATCCGGGATATCGTGAAGGTAACCCATCAATCGATCGGTTCGGATCCGAAGATAATCAATGTGATCCTGCATGAGCATCCCGAACACAACATGGCTGTCTCGGGGCGTGTCTTCGGTGAGCCGTCGAAATAGGTTCGCCTGGGCAGCCTCTTAGATGAGCCCGAAAAGCGGCACGATGGCACGCGTGCAGCGGCGGCGCGGAAATCGTCACTCCGCGTATCCTCCATGGCCTTAAAAGTGGAGCTAACGTCAGCACAGACTTCATCGAACGCCAGGGAAGCTGTCGTGACGCTCGAATTGGTCCCCGCGCAGCCGTTTTTATGGCAGACGGCCGCGGTCCGCCGGGCCATTATGGGGCCGGTCGGCGAGCGCGTCCGGGCCGGTAGATGGTCGGTCTCGACTGGAACGCAAGTCAAGCGTGCCGAAATTATGCCCGATCCTAACGGACAGCGGCGTGTTATAGTATCACGATCATACCAATCGCCGACGCCTTGGAGAGTTTAACAACGGGCGATGCCCGTGATCGCTGTATTGGAGGAGTTGCAATGGCCACGACCCTGACGATCAACGGCGAACAGAAATCCTTTGATGCGCCTTCCGACATGCCGCTGCTGTGGGTTCTGCGTGATGTGCTCGGCATGACCGGAACGAAATTCGGCTGCGGCATCGCTCAGTGCGGCGCTTGTACCGTGCATATCGACGGCAAGCCGGTGCGATCCTGCATGCTGACGGTTGGCGCAGTGCGCGATCGCGCGGTCACCACCATAGAGGGCATTGGAGCGTCGCCGATCGGCGCGAAGGTGCAGAAAGCGTGGCTCGATCTCGAAGTGATCCAGTGCGGCTATTGCCAGTCGGGCCAGATCATGTCGGCGGCGGCACTGCTTGCGGCCACGCCCAATCCCGATGATTCCGACATCGACGCCGCGATGGCGGGAAACATCTGCCGCTGTGGCACCTATGTGCGGATTCGCGCGGCGATCAAGCAAGCCGCTTCCCAGCGCCAGTCTTAGGAGATCATCATGGCTGTTGCCGAGGTCATTTCCAGAAGCGTCTCGCGCCGCTCCTTGCTGACCGGAGGGTTGGCTGGCGGGTTTCTGCTCTCGTTCCATCTTCCCGTGCGTGCGGTCAACGAGCCGGTGCAGCCGCCGGATGATACGAGCGGCAAGTTTGCGCCTAATGCCTTCGTCCGCATCGATCCTTCCGGCAAGACCACGCTGGTGATGCCGCAGGTCGAGATGGGGCAGGGCGTCTATACCTCGATTTCAATGATTCTGGCCGAAGAGCTCGACGCCGATTTTTCGCAGGTGACGCTCGAGCATGCGCCGCCGAGCGACAAGCTCTATGGCAATCCGATGTTCGGCATTCAGGCCACCGGCAATTCCAATTCGGTTCGGGCGTGGTGGAAGCCGTTGCGGACGGCCGCCGCCAATGCCCGTGCCATGCTCGTCCAGGCTGCCGCGCAGCAATGGCAGGTCGATGTTGCAAGCTGCACCACGGCGAATAGCGAGGTCATGCACAAAGCGAGCGGGCGGCGGCTTTCCTATGGCGCGCTGGCGCTTGCGGCGAGCAGCGAAGTGCCGCCGAAGGACGTCCCGCTCAAGGACCCCAAGGATTTCGTGCTGATCGGCAAGCCGTTGAAGCGGCTCGACACCCCCGACAAGGTCAACGGCAAGGTCGTGTACGGGATCGACGCGATGCTGCCGGATATGAAATTCGCAACCGTCAAAACCTGTCCGGTGTTCGGCGGCAAGGTCGCCAGGGTCGACGACAGCGCCGCCAGAAAAATTTCGGGCGTGCGCAAGGTCGTGGTGCTCGACGACATGGTCGCGGTGGTCGGCGATCACATGTGGGCGGCCAAGAAAGGCGTCGATGCGCTCGTGATCGACTGGGACGAAGGCCCGAACGCCGGCGTCAGTTCGAACGACATCTGGCGGGATCTGCGCGCGGCCAGCGAAAAGGACGGCGGGGTCGCCAAGTCGGTAGGCGATATCAAGAAAGGCCTCGCCACCGGCGACTGGCTGGAGGCGGCTTACGAGTTGCCGTTTCTCGCGCACGCGACGATGGAGCCGGTCAACGCCACGGTTCACGTCACGCCCGACGCTTGCGAGATCTGGACCGGCACGCAGGTCATGACCCGCGTACAGTCGGAGGCGGCGAAGGCGGCGGGGCTGCCGATCGAGAAGGTAATCGTCAACAACCACCTGCTCGGCGGCGGTTTTGGCCGCAAGCTCGAGCCCGACATGGTGATCGCGGCCGTGCGCGTGGCCAAGCAGGTCGATGGCCCCGTCAAGGTCGTGTGGACCCGCGAAGAAGACATCCAGCATGATATTTTTCGTCCAGTCTATCGCGACACCATCGCCGCGACCCTGTCTGACGGCAAAATCGTCGGCTGGAAGTACAAGGTCAGCGGCTCGTCGGTCATGGCGCGCTGGTTTCCGCCGGGGTTCCAGAATGGCGTCGACATCGACGGCGTCGATAGCGCGATCGACATCCCCTACGACATCCCCAACCTGCACGTCGAGTTTGTCCGGGCCGAGCCGCCGGCGGTGCCGACCGGGTTCTGGCGCGGTGTCGGTCCCAACAACAACGTGTTTGCGATTGAATGCTTTATGGACGAACTGGCGCGCAAGGCCGGCAAGGATCCGGTGGACTTCCGCCGGTCGATGCTTGGAAACCAGCCGCGCTTTCTCGCCGCGCTCAATCTGGCGGCGGAAAAATCCAATTGGGGCCAGCCGCTGCCGGCGCGCGTCGGACGCGGAGTTTGCGTGCAGCCATCGTTCGCGAGCTTCATCGCAACCGTAGTGGAAGCGGAAGTTGACGAACAGGGTGAGGTTCATCTGCGCCGCGTCACGTCAGCGGTCGATACCGGGATTGCCGTCAATCCCGATACGGTCATGGCTCAGCTCGAAGGAGGGCTGATCTTCGGCCTGACCGCGGCACTCTACGGCGAGATCACCATCGACAAGGGGCGGGTGCAGCAATCCAACTTCAACGACTATCGGATGCTGCGCATCGACCAGGCGCCGAAGATCGACATTCACGTCATGAAGAGCGGTGAGGCGCCCGGCGGCATCGGCGAGACCGGCGCGACGGCGGGGCCACCCGCGTTGCGCAACGCGATTTATGCCGCGACCGGCGTCGCCTTACGCAAGCTTCCGATCGATCGGTCCTTGATCGCAGCGGGAAGCAAATCATGAGCGCCGGCCGCCGCATTTTCTTCAGCGTTGTCGTGATCGCCGTGGTTGCGGCGGCAGTGGCAATCTGGATCGTTCGCGGCCCCGGCCCGATGGCATTCGCCGATGGCCCGAAAGTCGCGCTGGCGGACTATAAGGCCGGCGACCCCACCGGGGTCCCGGCTTCGCTGGCCAAGGCAAGCCTGGTCGAACGCGGGGCTTATCTGGCGCGGGCGGCGGATTGCATGGTCTGTCACACCACGCAGGGCGGCAAGCAATATGCGGGCGGCCTGGGCTTCAAACTGCCGTTCGGTACGCTTTACTCGACCAACATCACCCCGGACAAGGAGACGGGCATCGGCAATTACACCGATCAGGATTTCCTCAACGCAGTCCATCGCGGAATCCGCCGCGACGGTGCGCGGCTTTATCCAGCGATGCCGTTCACGTCCTACACCTACATATCGGATGCTGATGCGTTGGCGATCAAGGCCTATCTGTTCAGCTTGCCGGCGGTACGTGCGGTCGTCCCCGAGAACACGCTGATGTTTCCGTTCAATCAGCGCTGGGCCATGAATTTCTGGTCAGTACTGTTCAATCCGGACACTCGTTTCGAGCCTGACACGTCGAAAAGTCCGGACTGGAACAGAGGCGCATATCTTGCGGAGGCGCTAGCCCATTGCGGCGAATGCCATACGCCGCGAAACTTGGCATTCGCGCTGAACAACCGCAAGAAATTCGCCGGCGCGCTGACGGCAGGCTGGCGCGCTTTCAATATCAGCTCGGACAAAGCCACCGGTGTCGGCTCGTGGAGCGATGGCGATCTGACATCCTACCTGTCGATCGGACATGCGGCCGGTCATGGCACCGCTTCCGGACCGATGGGTGAGGCAGTGGATCAAAGCTTCAGCCAGTTGGCGCCGGAAGACATCCGCGCGTTAGTTGCCTATCTGCGCACGGTACCGGCGACGGCCTCATCCGATCTGCCGGCGACGGTGGCGCCACCAGCGCCGGCCTCGCACCGCGATGGCGGCGGCACGTCGGATCCGCGTGGCAAGATGGTGTTCGAAGGCGCCTGCGTCAGTTGCCACGGCTGGAGTGGCGAGAGTCCGATTGCACCTTTCGCCACGTTCACCGGAGCCTGGGCGGTCAACGATCCCGGCGCGACCAATGTCGCCCAGATCGTCATTTCCGGGACCAAGCGGCAAACCCCAGCGGATGCCGTCTCAATGCCTGCGTTTGGCAATGCTTATTCCGATGCCGAGATCGCTGCGGTTGCCAATTACGTCACCTCGCGCTTTGGCAGCAAGGCATCTCGGATCACCGCCCAGGACGTGGCGGAGTTGAGGAAGCAAACGTCGCAGTAGGATCTACGGAATTGAGTATCGGCCGCTATACCTGTCGCAGCGCAATGTGCGGACTTTGCGGTCCGCGCATTGCCGCTTTGATGGTCCTCAGGCGCTGAGGTTCATCCAAATCGCCTTCGGCTCGGTGAAGTTCTCGATCGCGGCCGTGCCGTGTTCGCGGCCAAGGCCGGAGTCGCGCTCACCGCCCCACGGCAACCGGACATCGGTATAGCCGTAGGTGTTGATCCAGACCGTTCCGGCCCGCGCACGCTTGGCGAAGCGCTGGACCCGGCCCATATCGCGGCTCCAGACGCCTGCCGCGAGGCTATAGGCCGTGCCGTTGGCGATCCGCAGCGCGTCGGCTTCGTCCTTGAACTTGATGACGCTGACCACGGGGCCGAAGATTTCCTCCTGCGAGATTCGCATCTCGTGTCTCACATCGGCAAACACCGCCGGGCTGATGAAATAACCGCGC
>DATHPL010000160.1:0-4540 GCA_035483915.1 Bradyrhizobium sp. | reverse complement strand
GGTCCGGGCAGCCTGCCGCATCTGGCCGGCGAACTGCTCAAGCTCGCGGCCAAGATCGACATCGTGCACGTGCCTTATCGTGGCGCCGCGCCGGCGGTAAACGACCTCCTCGGGCAGCAGGTGCAGATGGTGTTCCTCGATCTGCCGATCCTGTTGCCGCAGATCCAGTCCGGCGGCGTGCGCGCGATTGCGCTGGGCGCGCCGAAGCGCGCGCCGACGGCAATGGACGTACCGACCACCACCGAAGTCGGATTGCCGGATGTTCAGGCCGAAAACTGGTACGGCTTCGTTGCGCCCGCCGGCACGCCGGCGCCGATCGTCGAGAAGCTGAACCAGATCGCGATCGAAGCCATGCGCGACCCCGTGGTGAAGGAAAAGCTCGCGGTCCAGGGCGCCGAATTGATCGGTGATAGCCCGGAACATTTCCACGCCTTCGTGGAAAGCGAACTCACCCGATGGGCGAAGGTGATCAAGGATGCCGGCGTTGTCGTCGAGAAGTGAAATTCCCTACCGCGCAGCCTTGCGCAGGTGATCAACGAGAAGCTTGGCCGGCTTCGGCAGGCTTTTGAAACTGCGGGCGCAAATCGTGAGCTGCCGGTTAGCCCAGGAATCGCGGATCGCCAGCAATGCGATCGGCATCGTTTGGGCGCAGCGCTTCGCGGCCGCCTCCGGCACCACCGCGACGCCGACGCCGGCGGCCACCATCCGGCAGATCGCATCGAAATCCCGCAACCGCGCCCGGACCCGCAAGCGCACGCCGAGCCGGGCGGCGTGCCTGCCGATATGAACGGCGAGCGCGGTCGCGCTCGTCAGCCCGACAAAGTCGCAATCCGTCACCTCGATGAAATCGATCTGGCGGCGGGTTGCGAATGCGCCGCGCCTGGGCGCCACCAGCATCAGGCGATCTTCGCCGAAGGAGAATCGTTCGAAGTGCTCCGGCAGCGCATGTTCGGCGGCAAAGCCGAGATCGGCCGCACCAGAGGCAATGGCGCCGACAATATCGGCGCTCTCGCGCTCCTCGACGTCGAGGCTGATATCGGGATATTCGCGCAGGAAGGACGCAAGCGCCTTCGGCAGATGTTCCGACAGGCCCGATGTATTGGCGAGCAGATGGACGCTGGCCCGGACGCCGCTCGCAAAGCTTGCGATGTCGCCCTCCATCATCGCCACCTGATGCATGATCGCCCTCGCATGATCGCGCAGGCTTTCGCCGGCGGCGGTGAGCTCAACGCCGCGGCGGCGGCGCCTCATCAGCGTCACGCCGAGATCGGCCTCAAGCCCCTTGATCCGGGCGCTCGCAGATGCGAGAGCCAGATGGGCGCGAGTCGCACCGTGGGTGATGCTGCCTGAATCCGCCACGGCGACGAAAAGCTGAAGATCGACCAGATCAAAACGCATGGCGGGCCTCTGAAATCCTCATGGTGAGGAGGCGCACTTGCGCCATCTCGAACCATGAGGCCGGCGTTGCATCCTTCGAGACGTGGCCCGGCGGCCGCTCCTCAGGATGAGGCTTTCCGTGTATCACCTGTTGCCTTCGTCAGAGCCGAAGGCACATTCAATAAGCTCCAGATTGTGCCGGTCTCGGCGATCGGTCAATGTCCCAGTGGAGTGGATTCGATATTCGCTCCCGACCCTTAAATCTAACATTCGCAAAAGTGGCCGCTGAGAAGTGATGCGAATGTTAGAATCGGACCACTAGCCATGACCCACACTCTCCTGATTTTCATTGCCGCGGTGTTCCTTCTGGCGGGTTTCGTCAAAGGCGTGATCGGGCTTGGCCTGCCCACGGTGTCGATGGGACTGCTCGCGGTGTCGATGCCGCCCGCGCATGCGCTCGCCATCGTGATCGTGCCGGGCATTCTCACCAACATCTGGCAGACTTTTGCCGGACCTTATTTCCTCGGCATCGTGCGGCGTCTCTGGCCGCTGCTGTTGGGACTGGCCGTCGGTATCCGGCTCGATGGGGACATGATGACCGGTCCCTATGCGCGTTATGGAACGGTGCTGATCGGCGTCCTGCTGGTGATCTACGCGATCATCAGCCTGCGGAAATTTGTCGTCACTGTGCGTCCGCAGGACGAGAAGTGGGTCGGCGGCGTCATCGGGCTGACGACCGGGCTGGTCTCGGGCGCCACCGGCGTGCAGGTCGTTCCCTCGATGCCCTTCATGCAGGCGCTGGGCATGAAGAAAGACGAACTGATTCAGGCGCTCGGCGTGTTCTTCACAGTCGCCACGCTGGTGCAGGCCTTCAACCTCTCCGCCGCGGGATTGCTGGATGAATCAACCGCATTGCCCGGCGTGATCGCGCTCGCCTGTTCGTTCACCGGCATGGCGATCGGCCAGACGGTGCGCACGCGGCTCGAGCCCGACAGCTTCCGCCGCTGGTTCCTGATTTCGATGATCGTGCTCGGGATCTATCTGGCCGCGGCCGAGACCTACGAAATCTATCTGGCCTGAACTAGTGGTCCGATTCTAACATTCGCATCCCATTGCGGCGACCACTTTTGCGAATGTTAGAATCAAAGGACCCCTAGCAAATATATGTTCCTAGTGGAGCTCGGGATTTGACATTCGCCTCGCGAGCCCGCAGCAACTTGGGTAGCGAATATCAAATCCGCTCCACTAGCGCGATACGAACGCCAAGATAGACGAACAACGCGCCAAGGCCGCGATTGATCAGGGCCATCGCACGGCTGGAGTTTCGTACACGGCCGGCCGCGCGCGCGGTCATGATGGCAACGCCGAGGCACCACAGCGTGCCATTGAAAATGAAGATCAGGCCGAGCATTAAAAATGCCAGCGGCTTGTGTGGCGCGTCCGTGTCGACGAACTGCGGCAGGAAGGCGAGGAAGAACATCGCCACTTTCGGATTGAGCACGTCCGTCAGTGCGCCCTGCCAGAACACCCGCGATAGTGAGACCGCGCGGCCGTCGCGCATATCCGGTTCGCTCGAATTGGTCTGCCGCGAGAACAGCATCGTCAGGCCGATATAGCAGAGATAGGCCGCGCCCAGCCATTTCACGGCGGTGAAGGCAGCCGCCGACGCGACCAGCAGGGCTGATAGCCCGACCGCGACCGCAAGCACATGGGTGAGGCAACCCGTGCTGATTCCAAGCGCGGCCGCAACCCCGCCGCGCCATCCGAGTTGCACGCTGCGTCCGACGACATAGGCAGTGTCAGGCCCGGGCGCGATGTTGAGCAAAAGCGCGGAGACGAAGAAGAGCCCAAAATCGTGAATGCCGAACATCACGCTTCACCCGAACAGCGGCGTGCCGGGCACGAAGGCGTCGAACGCCGCCCAGAATTGCGCCCGGTAGCGATCCTGCTCCTGCAAAATTTCATGTTTTGAGCCGGCGATGACCAGATGCGAGCCGGCCCGCAAGTGATAGGCGAACTCCTCGATCGCCGACGTGGAAACGACGGTGTCATTGCTGGCAGCGAGCATCAGGATCGGCTGGCGAATCTCCAACGGATAGGTCGCGGCGCGGAAACCGTTCATGGCGCGGACGGCGGTATCCGCCCAGGCGACCGTCGGCGATCCCAACCCAAGCGTCGGATCTTCGGCCAGAATGGCGGCGTTGCGGGCGTAACGGACGGGATCGCTGGTGAGCGGGTTGTTGACGAACGACTCGGTTCCGGTCAGCCCATCGCTGCCGCCCGGGATGTAGCGGCCGCCAAGCCCGGCAAACCGCAAGGTGCGCAACAACACGCGCGCCGGCAGCGAAGTCGAATGCCCCGGCAGGTCGATCATCGGCGCCGACAACACCATGCGGTCGAACCAGCGTTTTCCTGCATGTGCAATCCTCAGCATCACCGCGCCGCCCATCGAATGGGCCAGCGCAAAGAACGGCGGCGGGCAATCCGGCAGCACCACCTGCTGCACGAAAGTCTCGACGTCGATTTCGTAGTCGGCGAAGTCACGCACATAGCCCTTGCGCGGATCGCGCAAGCGCCGCGACGAGTGCCCCTGCCCGCGCCAGTCGATCATCGCCACCGCAAAGCCACGGTCGCGCAAATCCCGCACGGTCTCGAAATATTTTTCGATCTGCTCGCTGCGGCCGGTGAAGACGCAAACGGTTCCCTTGCGGTTGGCCGGCGGAGCCCAGCGCGCGAAGCGCAATTCAGCGCCATCGGGCGTCTTGATGGTACCGGACACGACATCTTCAGGAACAGGATTGGCGGGGATCGAGACAAGCGTCATGGAAGCCGACCGGTTAGGCAGGAAGCGCGGGAAATCAAGGATCCGAGGCGTCAAAAAGGCGGGCTGAATGCAGACTTGAACGCGTTCGGTTCCCTCCCATATCACTTTCGTGCAGGCCACGACCAGCGTTTCCGAGCAGAACCCGGAAAGCGCTTCAAAGGCTGCACATCAACAGACCCGGCCCCATGGCGGGCGGGTTCACTTCAAACAGTCGCTCAATGGAGGACTAACCATGCGTACCTTTGATCTCACCCCGTTTTATCGTTCCACCGTCGGCTTCGATCGCTTCTTCTCCCTGCTCGATCAGGCCACCGCCGACGGCAGCCCCGGCTACCCGCC
>DATHPL010000159.1:0-7105 GCA_035483915.1 Bradyrhizobium sp. | reverse complement strand
AAGTTGGTCGGATTGTCGAGGGCCGAGTTGACCTTGTTGCCAGTGGCGAGGTCATTCTGCGTGGTGGCAAGCAGAGCGGCGGTCGACTGAAGCGAGAGGAGGTTTTGGCGAACTGACGCCGAAAGAACGATACCGGACATTGCTGTTACCTTTCTGGTTTTCTCAAGTATCCGACCCTTCAGGCCGGATTACCGAGGCACCGTGGGAGCAAGCCCTCTAACAAAACCTAAATCCGATACCTCCAATTCTCCCAAGCATCTGAAAAACAACGATAAAAACGAATTTTTCACCATACGGCGCAAACCACATATTGTTGAAAAGATTGAATATTTTTCACGGGTCCTGGCGCGTTTACGACTTGTTAAGAGCGACTCGGGAAGAGTGGCTGCGGCCACGATTGTATGAGTCCGTCGCCGGCGCGTTGTGAGCGTTTGGTCGCGCAAATCCTCAAATTTCAGACACGACAGGCGGCAACGGAGAACAGAGATGGCGCTCAAGGTTGAACTCAAGCCCCACGAACGGATCATCATCGGCTCTTGCGTGATCACCAACACCGATCAGCGGACGCGGCTATTGATCGACGGCGAGAAAATTCCGATCCTGCGTGAAAAGGACATCCTGACGCCAGAAACCGCCGACACCCCGGCCAAGCTCATCTATCTGGCGGTGCAGTTGATGTACATTTCGCCGGAACCCGAGATCAATCACGGCACCTACTTCAATCTCTTGCGTGACGTCGTCACCACGGCGCCGAGCATGTGGCCGATCATTGAAGGCATCAACATCGGCATTCTCAGCGGCGAACTTTATCAAGCGCTGAAGGAAGCCAAGAAGCTCGTGGCCTATGAGAAGAAGCTTCTCGACGAGGCGCGCAGCAAGCAGGCCGACACGCAGGTGAAAAAATCCGCGGCCTGATTCACAGGCCCGCAACTTATCTCGCAAACTTACGCCGCGCAGTTATCCGAAGATCGTCGCGCGCCGAATTCGAGCACGGCAGCAATAAGCGCATCGAGATCGCTTGTGTCGGTGCGATGGTTGACGATGGCGGCGCGGATCGCGAGCTTTCCGTCCAGCGTCGTGGTCGACGGCGCCGCGATGCCGGACTCGTGGATATCAGCCACGATCTCGCTATTGACGCGATCGGCGTCCTCCGCACGATAGCGGAAGCAGACAATATTGAGCTGAGCCGGCGCTACCAGCTCCAGCCGCGGCTCCGCCGAAACCTTCGTCTCGAGATAATGCGCCAGCCGACAGGTGCGCTCGATCATGGCGCCGAGCTTTTCGGTGCCGAACGCCTTCAACGTGAACCACGTCTTCAGTGCCCTGAACCCTCGCGACAGATCCGGTCCGAGATCGCAAGGCCATGGCGAGCCCGCGGCGAGTCCTCGTGTCTCGCGCCGCAGATAGGCCGCCGGCGCTGCAAAGGCATCGAGATGACGCTGACTGTCGCGAACCAGAAGAAAGCCGGCGTCGTACGGCACCTGTCCCCATTTGTGGAAATCAAGCGCGACGGAATCGGCATTCTCCAATCCGGCAAGACGCGGCGCCAACGCAGGCGAAAGAACGCCGAGCGCGCCATAGGCGCCATCGACGTGAAACCAGAGTTTCTCCTCGCGGCATAGCGCGCTCAATTCGGCGAGATCGTCGATGGCGCCGATATCAACCGTGCCGGCCGAGCCGACCACGAGGAACGGATGCAAGCCGATGTCGCGATCGCGTTTGATCTGCGCGCGCATTGCTCCGACATCGACGCGATGTGAACGATCGACCGGCAAGCATCGCAGCGCATCGGTGCCGAAGCCCGCAAGATCCATCGCCCTGGAAACGCATCCGTGCGCGGCCTTCGATGTGTAAGCTGTCAGCAAGGCGCCTTCAGCGCCGACGCCGCTCGCGCGCGCGGAAGGTCCAAGCGCCGCCGTGCGCGCCACCCACACCGCCATCAAATTCGCCATCGACGTTCCCGTCACGAACACGCCGCTCGCGCCTTGTGGAAAGCCGAACAGCGTCCGCGTCCATTCCGTGATCTGGCGCTCGACTTCAATTGGAATATGATCGCGGCCGCCGAGGTTGGCATTCAATCCGGCCGCAAGCATCTCCGCGAGCATGCCGACCACCGTGCCGCCGCCATGCACCCATCCCATGAAACCGGGATGAACATTGCCGGTCGCATAGGGCGCGATGAAATCGGAATATTCGCGATAGATATCGCCGAGATGGGAAGGCTCACGCGGAATCTCTACGCGAAAGCGCGCGCGAACCTCATCCGGGATCGGACGCCAGATCGGCTGCTCTCGAATATTGGCGATGGCGTCGATCGCTTCATCGAGCATGCGATGGGCTTGCACGCGCACGTCATCCCAGTTCGACGGATCGAGCGTTTCGCTGGGCCCGACCGCTGACGAACGTTCGGCCGGCGGCTTGGTCACGCCGCCGCCTCGTTGGGGCGTCCGGCGCGGCGCTGTAGCATCGCAGCGAATGCATCGAAAACTTTTCGCATCTGCGGCACCTTGTACGGAAAGACATCCGGCGGGTCCATGTCGTGGACGATCGCCGTGTTGTCGGCCTCGAAGATCAATAATGATCCATCTCTGGTTTCCGCGCAATCGATCGTGAAGTAGTCAAGCCCGATGCGCTTCGACAGGCCGGATAACGCCGCGCCATGACGCTGCGCAAAGCCGGCATCGAACACCTGCATGAAAGTCTCTTCCTCACGGCGCTTGCCAGTGCTCTGCGCCATCTGCGCGTTGAGATACCAGATATCCCAGCGATCGGCGACGGCAAGATGACACGCATAGGGCCGCCCATCGATCAGGACGATGCGGTATTTTCGGAACAGACCGTCATCGCTGCGATAATCGACAAAGCGCGACGCAAAGAACAAGTCTTCCGCATGTTCGCCGAGATAGCGCTCGATCGCGCCGACGTCGTCAAGCTTTGCAAGGCCTTTGCCGGCATGCGAACCGCGCGGTCTCACAATGATGGGAAAGGCAAGATCGGAAGCGACGCCGGAAAGTACGAGTGCCGATTGTGAAAGCTTCAAAAGCTGCTCGCGCGTCACGCCTATCGTTTGCGGGATTTCAAGTCCTTCGATGCCACCGAGCCGGCCGTGCAACTTGTCGCGATCGAGATGGCCGACGAGTTCAGGCGGATTGAGCAGCGGCCGCGGCCAGTTCGGCGCGACGCGGGCGATCTTTTCCAAGGCGATGCGGCAATCGTCGGAATCGGACGCGATCACGATGGCGACGTCGTGATCGGGCAGCCAGTTGGGCCAATCGATATCAGGCATCACATAAAGCGTGGTCAACTCGATGCCGCTGCTTTCGAGCAGGAATTCGATCGGCGTGTTGCTGCCGATATCGCTGGCGGCCGCCAGCGCCAGAACCCGCAAATGGGGAGGTTTTGCTGCGCAAGGCGACCGGAACAATTGATGCGAAGCGAGGATCGTCTGCTGGATCGCGAGGCCGGCTTCTTTGTCGCCAAGCAGTTGCGCGATGAGCGCGAGATCGAGCCCCTCGCCCGCTTCGATGCTGCCGTCGAGCAGGCGCGCAATCAGCCGTCGCCACAACGGGCGAAGGTCGTGGCCTGCCTCGAACGCTCTCGTCAGTCTGGCAAGACCGATATGCTCGGCGCAGCGCGGCCGGGGAATGCCGGTTCGAGGTGAAAGTGCTGCTTCAGGCTGCATCGCTCGCCTGCGCCGGGCTTGCAAACTGCGAGGCGACGTTACCCCGAAATACCGACGGGCCGACATGGTCGAGGCTGCTCTGAAGATCGGCCCAGATTTCGCCGCCGATGTCGGTCCAGCGTTTGCAGAAAGCGAAATCCTCGCTGAGATAGGTGCCGGTCGCGGGATCGATCATGCATTCGAACAGCGCAAAGCGGTTCGGGCTTCCTGCCAATGCGTCATGCGAGTGCTCGCGAAAGAATTGCAGCGGCGCATAGTCCGGATGCGCGCACATCTTTTCGAAGACGTGGCGGCGGATCATCAGAAATCCGGTCCCGGCGTAGCGAACCCGCGTAAAACCGTTGACGACCGCGACATGATCGGGATCGTTGATCTCGAGCACGTAGTCGAGCGAAGCCGCCGGCACATTCGGCCGTCCGGCCGCAAACGCGCGCTGCGCCTTCTCCCAGTTGACGCGCTTGATCGGATAGACGCCGGCCACGACATCCGCCGCGGACTCGATCAGCCGGAACACCTGATCGGGCGTGAAGCCGATGTCGGCGTCGATGAACAGAAGATGGGTCGCCGTGGGATCGTCGAGAAACGACGTCATCAGGTTGGCGCGGGCGCGCGTGATCAGCGCATCGCCATCGCGAAGTTCGATCTTGAGCCGCACATTCGACAGCGAACGCACCGCGCGCTGTAGGGCGAATATCGAATTGACGTAGAGGGTGGAAACCTGGCCGCCGAAGCAGGGCGTGGCCACCACGAGGTGAATTTGCTCGGTCATGAGGCGCTCCCTGCGGCCCACTTTGGACGACAACTCGTCGCCGCAATCGTCACCAATCAGTAAACAGACGTGGTTAACGAAATCCTAATGGCTCAGGCCTCCCCTGTTTTTGCCTCAGCAATCCCGCGCAATTCACCGGCCAGCCGTCGGATGGCGCTGTCCCAGTCGCCAAAAACCGGCTGCCGCAGCAGTTTTGCGCTTCTGTACCAGGGCGTGTCATCGCAATCTCGCATCCAGCGAAAATCCGCCGCGTGAGGCAGCAGGATCACGACCGGCTTGCCCAAGGCGCCCGCCAGATGGGCCACCGCGGTGTCGACCGAAACCACGACATCCAGCAACGAGATGACGGCGGCGGTCTCCGCGAAATCGGAAAGCTCGGGCCCCAGATCGATCAGGTTCGGCAGCCGCCGCAAGACTTCGCGATCGGCATCGCGCATCTCGCGTTGCAGGCTGAAGCAAGCCAACGGCAGGTTCGCGAACAGCTGTTCGAGCCGCGCAAGCGCGATCGAACGATTGGCATCGTTCTTGTGGGCGCGCGAGCCGGACCAGACGAAGCCGGCACGCAGATCCCCGGGCGGAAGGCGGTCGCGCCAATAGGCGACGCGGCTTGCGGGTGCGCTGAGATAAGGAACTCCGGCCGGAATCGTCGTGGGCTCGGCGCCGAAGGCCAGCGGCAATGAGAGCAACGGACAATGCAGGTCGAAGGGCGGCAGCACAGCGCCTTTGGCAACGACCTCGATGCCATCGAATGGAGCGAGCAGCGGCATCAGTTCCGGCTGAACCTCGCAAAGGACGCGCGCGCCGGAACTTTTGAGCAGCGGCGCATAGCGGATGAACTGAATCGTATCGCCAAATCCCTGCTCGGCATGCAGCAGGATGGTCTTGCCGGAAAGCGGCGTGTTGCCGAGCCATAGCGGTTGACGAAACGCGCGCCGCTTGTCGGCAAACGCGCCGGTTTTCCAGCGCCATTCATAAGCCTTCCAGCCGGCCTTGAAATCGCCGAGCGTCAGGTGAGCAAGGGCCATTTCGAAATGAGCCTCGGGAAAATCCGGGCTCTTTGCCAGCGCCGCGTTGAGGCTGACCAGCGCTTCCTCGGGCCGGTCGAGCCGGCGCAGCGCATGACCGCGATTGGTCAGGATTTGCGGATGATCGGGCATCAGCGCGAGCGCGTGGTCGTAACTCGCCAACGCATCCACCGGCCGGTTGAAACGCAGCAACGTGTTGCCGCGATTGACGCGCGCGCCGACATGGGAGGGGTTGACCGCCAGCACTTTATCGTAGCTTGCGAGCGCGTCAGTGATGCGATCCAGCGCGAGAAACCCGTTGCCGAGATTGTAGAGGATTTCGGGATGACGCGGCGCCAGCGTCAGCGCGTTGCGATACTGCGCGATAGCCTCCTCAAATCGTCCAGCATTCTGGAGCGCGAGGCCAAGATTCGACAGCACGTCGATCGAGGTGGCATTGACCCTCACGGCCTTCGTCAGAAAGCCGATTGCTTCGACGTTCCGGCCGCGTTGCAGGTGGATGAATCCCAGCAAATGCAGCGCGTCAAAATCGTCGCCGCGATATTCCAGTATCGCGGCGCACAGCCTTTCAGCCTTGTCGAAATGGCCCTGCTCGCACGAACTCATGGCTTGCCGCTGCAAGCGCGCCAGGTTCGGCATTCGCGCAGAGGCGCTTTTCCATTGAGCAGACAAGATAACGCTCCGGCACCGAAGGCTTATGGAATCTCGCGACGCGCGGCCACCGCCTTCGAATCATTTGTCGCTGAGAAGGCTATCATTTTCAGGCTCGTTCGGCTGATACCCCGCGCGACGCCGATCCGACCGGCCGCTGCCTTTTATTTGGTCCGCAACTTGCATCGAGGGTCATAATCGAGGCTGCATAACACCCCCACGACAACAGGTGAGGCCATGCGTTTTTTCCGGATTTTCCCTGTCGCCACCCTGATGGCGTTCTTTGGCTGGCAAGGTGCACATGCCGAAACCACCCTTCGCATCGCCATGACCGCCTCCGACATCCCGACAACGACGGGCATGCCCAACAACGGTTTCGAGGGCATGCGCTTTCTCGGCTATCCGATTTTCGAGGGTCTCGTGCTTTGGGACTTAAGCCGCACGGACCGTGTGGCGGATCTGCGCCCGGGGCTGGCCGAGAAATGGGAGCAGGCTCCCGACGATAACAAGACCTGGATCTTTCATCTTCGTCATGGGGTGAAGTTTCACGACGGCAGCGATTTCAACGCCGACGCCGTGATCTGGAATCTCGATCGCTACTTCAAGAACGACAGCCCGCAATATGAACTTCCGGGATCCGCGATCACACGTGCCCGCGCGCCTTTGCTCGCATCCTACAAGAAGATCGACGACAGCACGGTTGCGATCACGACGACCAAACCCGCTTCCTACTTTCCCTACATGGCGGTCTATATTCTCTTCACGTCGCCGGCGTCGTTCGAGAAAGCCGGCCACGACTGGACCAAGGTCGCAACATTGCCGGCCGCCGGCACCGGACCGCTTCGCATCACCAAGGTCGTTCCGCGACAGGAAGTAGATCTCGACCGCTGGGATGGATACTGGGATCCGGACAAGAAAGCGAAACTCGACCATGTCGTGCTGATGCCGATCCCCGAAGCCAATACAAGGCTAGCCGCG
>DATHPL010000158.1:0-2721 GCA_035483915.1 Bradyrhizobium sp. | reverse complement strand
CGATGCGATAGGGTTTTTCGTCGATCATGGCTTTGGCCGACCCGATGATCGCCGGGAGGGTTTCAAGCGTCTCCATCACCGACCGATCGTCCGCCGCGTGGACGATCGAACAGGTGGTGTGGGTGATGAAATCGAACAGCGCGGCTTTGGGCCGCTTGCGGTTGAGCTCCGTGAAGGTAGAGAGCATGCCGCCTCCGAGTTTCACTCCCGGAAACACCTCGCGCGCGGCCGCTGCAATGTCCTCGATCGTCGGCTTCTCCGGACGCGTTGCGCCGGGCTGCCACGATTTCAGGTCGGCGGCGCTGGAGACGACGACCGCATCGATCTCCAGGCGCGCGTGCTTCGCGGCTGTTACGACGGGTTCAAGAGACGCTACCGCGTCGGCTTCGTCAGGAACGACGACCTCAATGACCATCTTCGCTCCGGTGGCTTCGCTCGCCTGCCGGATCCTCTCGAACTCAGAGAGGGCCGCGCCGTCCCGCATATCGGCATGACAGACGAGAAAGCGGGGCTTAAGTACACGTAGCGCGTCAATTGCCGCAGATGCGGCTTCGATCTGGTCGTGGGGCAGCGCAACGCCAAGTTCTGGCACGCGAAGCGAAAGGTCTTGACCCAGTTCCAATGCGATCGCGCCGCTCAACCTTGCACCGCCAGCCGCGCCGCCGCCCGTGAGCGACAAGCGCACAGCCTGCTCGTGTCGGCTTCCCTTGGCGAGCGTATACATCCACGGCAACGCGAGAGGCCGCACGTAGGTCTTGTATGACGCGTCAGTCCAGTTGCGCTGGTCCTCCATCTCAAACGTGTCGCCCTCCATCCGGCACGTCGCCCACAGTCCAGGAGCCACCTCATGGGACAGTGCGCGGATGTCGAAAACTGGCTGCGATGGACTAATCCGTTCGGGGAAGCGGGTCTCCTCCTCGCGATCGTCGACATGCGTGACCTTAAGCGCCTGTCCGGCAAGCCAGACGGGATGCAGCACCACGAAGCCAGCGCGATTCGTCACGAAATCCGTCTCCGGCGTAGCGACTGCATCGAACACGAGCCCGCCGTCGTTCGACCCGATGATGCGGGCCGCGTACTGAAACCGCTGATTGGCGTCCGCGCACACCGCCCGGTACTCGACGGTGAAGCTTTCGGCTTCTTCCTTGACCCACATCGAGTCGATCTGCGGCGTGTATGTTCCCCAGTTCTGATCGCGAACCAGAAAGGCTATCCCGCGAAGCGCCTCGACGCCTTTGAACGCGACATAACGCAATTGGCCATTCTCGAGCTCCGCTGTGAGCGGGCCGGCTGTAAGTTTTCGGCTCCGCGGGCCGATCTCTTCCGTTCCGCAGAGCCTGACCGCGCGGGAAGGCTCAGCGCTTTCGAATACGCCAGTCATCGGGGTGTCCCTTGGAGAGCCTTTCCGGTACCAGGATCGAACAGGACCGCGCGACGCAAATTGATGTCGACCATGCTATCGGCGAGCGTCATTGCCTCGACCTGATCAGCGGCAACATAGATCATGGTCGTCGCGACCTCCTGGTCGAGCGCAGAGCCCTTGCCTAGGTTTCCTCGGCCGTGCCCCCCGTCGCCCAACTCACCACCAGGGCGATCAGGATGATCGCGCCGTAGACGGCGTCGATCCAGAACGCCGGGATTTCCGCGAGGGTTAGTACGTTTTGCAAAATCCCAAGCAGCAGCACGCCCGTCAGCGCGCCGAGTAGACGGCCCTTGCCGCCGTTTAGGCTGATGCCCCCGATCACCGCCGCCGCGAAGACGTAAAAAATCATGTTCTGGCCCTGACTCGGCACGACGGAAGCGATGCGCCCCGTCAGCATCAGCCCGGCGAGGGCGGCGAGCACGCCGGCGACGATGAATGTGCCCCACAGCACGCGGTCGACGCGGACGCCGGCGACGCGCGCGGCCTGCGCGTTGCCGCCGATGGCGTACAATGCGCGACCGAGCCGGTGGTAGCGCAGAAACAGGCCGAACACGATGTACAGGATCGCGGCGATCCAGATGGACACGGGGATGCCTATCCACTTGCCGGAGCCGAGATACAAATACCCACTTGGAAGGTCAAACAGCGTCTTGCCGCTGGTGGTGCCGAGTTGCACGCCGCGCAGCAGGATTAGCATCGCCAGGGTCACGATGAACGCGTTGAGCCGCAGCCGGACGATCAGGAAACCGTTGATCGCGCCGACAACCGCGCCGGTCAACAGCACGACCGGAATCGCTAGCCACCACGCGAGCCCAACGCCCGAGCCGCCGATCTCGACGTTCTTGATGATCAGCCACGCCCCCAGCATCGGCGCGAGTCCAACCACCGATTCCAGCGAAAGGTCGAATTTTCCAGTCAGCAGGATCAAGGTCTCGGCGATCACAACGACGGAGAGTTCCGAGGATTGCTGCAGGATGTTGAGTAGATTGTCGGTAGTAAGAAAGGCGTCGGAGGCGAATGCGCCAATGACGATCACCAGCACGATCACTGGGACCAGCGTCAGCTCGCGCAACCCCAGCAGAAGGCCACCGCGCCGCAGCACCGCCGGGTGGTCCTGCACCGCGTCAACCCGCTGGCTCGCCATCTCCGATCCCCTCGATCGCCGCGACCAGTTTTTCGCTGCGCCAGCCGGCTGGAAATTCCTCCGTCAGCCGGCCCTTGAAGATGACGAGCACACGGTCGCAAACGGACAGCTCGTCCAACTCGTCGGACACGATCAGCACCCCGGCGCCGCCGAC
>DATHPL010000157.1:0-5517 GCA_035483915.1 Bradyrhizobium sp. | reverse complement strand
ACCAACTATCCGGTAAATTCACGATCGAGTGAGACTCAGATTGCCAGCAGATGTCCAGTCGCTCGCTCAATGGCCTTCGCGCGCGACCATCCAAACGCGCCGGCGCTCACGCGCCTAATTTCGCTTGACTGCCAGTAACTGGTCCACTCGCTCGGCCATCGCCTGACGCAGGTCATAGCCGGGTCGGCCGAAGTGAGCATTGCGCTCGGCAATGAACTTGCGCTGCGCTTGCGTCAGGTTCAGCGCGGTACGGTGATTGTCGTTTTCGGCGTTCGCAATGGCCCTCAAGAAGGCATCGTTCATCTCGCGATCCAACTGCGCGAGGCCGGGATCGGCGCAGATCGCCTTTTCGACCTGAAGCTTGGCGACGGCGCAATTGAAGCTCGGCAGGTTCTTCTGATCGGCGAGTCCGTTCAGCCGCTCGATCTGGAGCGAAACATCCTTGTAGTTGCCGGCCGCGGTGGCGTCGGACGGATTGAGGCGAACGGCTTCGGCGTAATCCGCAAGCGCGCGGGTACGGTCACCCTTGCCGCGCCAGGCGGCGCCGCGATTATTATAGGCGCGCTGAAACTTCGGATCGAGGCTCAAGGCCGCATCGTAGTCCGCAATCGCGCGGTCGTAGTCTTTCATCGCCTGATAGGCGTCGCCGCGATTGGTCAGGAAATTCGCTTGTGGGCGAATCTTGATCGCCTGATCGTAATCGGCGAGCGCGCCCGCGTAATCGCCATTGCCGGCAAGATCGAGGCCGCGGTTATCGAAGAACTCCGGCTTCGACGGATCGATCCGGATCGCCGAGGTCTCATCATCGAGCGCGCGCTGGATGTTGCCCAACTTGCGGTAGGCGGCGCCGCGATTGGTGTAGGTTTGCGCGCGGTTCGGATCGAGCTTGATGGCTTGATCGTCATCGGCAATCGCTTTTTGATATTCGCCTTTGAAATACCAGGCGGCGCCGCGATCGGCATAGGCCAGCGCAAAATGCGGCTTCAGGCGCAACGCCTCGTTATAGTCTTCGATCGCTCGGTCGTATTTGCCGGTGTTGTTGAAGATGTTGGCGCGGATTTCGTAGCCGTCAGCGTTATCCGACTCGAGCCTGATAGCCTCGTTCAACGCCCCAAGCGCTTCCACGCTCTGGCGTTGCTGGCGCAGGATTTCGCCACGTGCCCGGAAGGCGGGCGCGGGACTGGGACTCTCGGCGATGACATGATCGAGTTCGTCTAGCGCCTTCTCGGTCTGCCCGTTATCCTGGCGCGCCATTGCCTGCACGATCATCGCATTGAGACGATCGGCGTCCACTGTCGCCGGATTTTCGATCAACGCCGCGCAGCTATCGATCAGCTTGGCGGGCGTTGCGTCGGTATGCGCGGCGCAGATGACCTGCGGCTCGGTAGCCTCCGAGCGCGCCACAGTGGAATAAAGACTGGCGGCGGCCAAAACGGCGGCAGCGAATGGCGAGGCAAAAGATCGCATGACCGGCTCTCAACGATGGAATATTCGGCGCAAACGCCGATTTGAGCCGTTTGTCGCGGCAACGCCTCGCGAGGTTCAAGGGGCGAAAGTTAATGCTGCGAGATAGCGAGCAGATGGTCGAGGCGGTCCCGCATCATCTTTTGCAGATCGAAGTCCGGCCGTCCAAATTCGGCATTGCGGCGGGCGAGAAAGTCATCCTGCTCGCGCTGCATGGCATGCCCGGCACGGGGATTGCCCTGGCCGACCTCGCGGACCACCTTGGTATTCACGGAGTTGATCTCGCGGTCGAGATTGGCCAATTCGGGATTGGCGCAGATCGCCTTTTCGACCGGGCGTCCGGCGGTCGCACAGTTAAAGCTCGGCTTGTTGTTGACCGCCATCATCGCGCCGATGCGCTCGACCTCCAGCGACAGCGATTTGTAATTGGCTTTTGCGCTGACGTGGTTGGGGTCGAGCTTGACCGCGGTCCCGAAATCGGAGAGCGCATGCACCCGGTCGCCTTTTCTGCGCAACAGCTCGCCCCGCGCGTTGAATACGTCGGGCTGCGTCGGGTCGAGCCGCAACGCGGTATCGTCGTCGCCGATCGCGCGCTCGATCTCGCCCTTGCGGTCATAGGCAGCGGCGCGCGCGATCGCGGCCTTGACGCGATCGGCCTTCGGCGCCTTGTCGTTGCCGATCAGGGCGCCACAGGAGGCGATGATCTTTTCGTCGTTCGCGGCCGTCAACGCGGCGGTGCAGGGCGCTGAATCGATCTGTTCGCCGGTCGGCTCGACGGTCGCGCCGAAGGCGCGATCCGGCATGACGGCGCAGGCAACGGCGAAGCCCGCCGCCAGAACTGTGAGGATCAATCGCATCAGGGGCTTATGTCACTTTCAGCGTGATCCCGCCATCGACCACAAGTTCAATGCCGGTGACATATTTCGATTCGTCGGAGGCGAGAAACAGCGCGGCATTGGCGACATCCCAGGCCTCGCCCATATGCCCCATCGGCACCTGGGCGTCGCGCGCGCGCCACATCGCCTCCACGTCGCCCTTGGCGTAGCTCGCGGCAAGACCCGCCGAATGCTCCACCATCGGCGTCTTCATCAGCCCCGGCAGGATCGCATTGACGCGGACCTTTTGCGCGGCGAATTCCACCGCCGTCGTGCGCGTCATCTGGTTCATCGCAGCCTTCGTGGTCGCGTAGGTGACATAGGAGATTCCGAGATGCCGGATCGAGGCGATCGATGAAATATTGATGATCGAGC
This sequence comes from Bradyrhizobium sp., assembly GCA_035483915.1. Classification (GTDB taxonomy): domain Bacteria; phylum Pseudomonadota; class Alphaproteobacteria; order Rhizobiales; family Xanthobacteraceae; genus Bradyrhizobium. The sequence continues at coordinate 2,803 of DATHPL010000157.1, read as the reverse complement.
CGCCGCCTTGCGCCGCCATCACGGGAATGACGTGCTTCATCGCAAGGTAGGCGCTCTTGAGATTGACAGCGAAGACGCGATCCCAGTCCGCTTCCGCCACGTCGACCACGCTGCCGGTCTCGGCGATGCCGACATTGTTGTCGAGTACGTCGATACGGCCATAGGTCTTCAGGCCAAAAGCGACCATCGCCGCGACGTCATCGGCGCGCGAGGCGTCGGCCGCAAAGCTGGTGGCCTTGCCGCCCTCGCGAGTGATGATACCGGCAGTCTCAGCGGCAGCGGCGGCATTGCGATCGACGCACAGGACCTGCGCGCCCTCGCGCGCAAAGGTCACGGCGGTGGCCTTGCCATTGCCCCAGCCGGGTCCGATCGAACCGGCGCCGACCACGATCGCTGTCTTGCCTTCCAGACGTCCCACGCAGCTTCTCCCTTTTTTTAAAGAAGTTGGCCGGACCGAGGCTCTCGGTCAACCCGTTCGATCCGGAAGGCTGCCGGCATCAAGACGTTTCCGGAACCGGCAGCAGCCGCCGCCGTTGGAAAGCATCAACAAGGACAGGTGAGCTTGCGGCAGGTCGAAAAAAGCGTTGGACGCAAGCTGGATGTGCTGAATTTCTTTCTCGCCGACGTGCGCGACGGACTTGGCCCTTATCTGGCCATTTACCTCCTGACCGAACGGAAATGGGACGAGGCCCGGATCGGGGCTGTGATGTCGCTGGCGATGCTGGCGGGCATCCTGGCGCAAACGCCGGCCGGCGCCTTGATCGACCGCAGCCGGGCCAAGCGCGGCTGGATGGCTGCCGCCGCGATCGGGGTCACCGCTGCCTGCCTTGCGCTTCCTCTCGTCGATCAATTTCCGCTCGTTGCCGCCACGCAGGTGGTGGCGCATGCCGCCGGCATCATCTTTGCGCCGGGCATTGCGGCATTGTCGCTCGGAATCGTCGGGCTCGGCGCTTTCGCCGCGCGTGTCGGCCGCAACGAGGCTTTCAATCACGCCGGCAACGCTGCGGCCGCCGCGATCGCCGGCATTTCAGCCTATTTCTACGGACCTATCACAGTGTTCTGGCTGATCGGCGCGATGGCGCTGGCGAGCGTGGCAGCGACGCTGTCGATACCGCGTGAGGCGATCGACGACGATATCGCGCGGGGCCTTGCGCATCGCGACGACGACGAACCTGCATCCCCTGACCAACCCTCCGGCTACCGGGTGCTGTTGACCTGCCGCCCGCTCCTGATCTTCGCGATCGCAACCGTGCTGTTTCACTTTGCGAACGCGGCGATGCTGCCGCTGGTCGGACAGAAGCTCGCTCTGGTCAATCGCGACCTCGGCACGACGCTAATGTCGGTTTGCATCATTGCGGCCCAGATCGTGATGGTCCCGGTCGCCATCATCGTCGGACGCAAAGCAGATAGCTGGGGACGCAAGCCGATCTTCGCTGCGGCGCTGGGCGTACTGGCGCTACGCGGCGCGCTCTATCCGATTTCCAACAATCCGTATTGGCTGGTGTCAGTGCAATTGCTCGATGGGGTCGGCGCTGGCATTTTCGGCGCGCTGTTTCCGCTCGTCGTGGCCGATCTCACCCGGGGCACCGGCCATTTCAACGTCAGCCAGGGCGCCATTGCCACCGCGACCGGCATCGGCGCCGCCTTAAGCACCGGCGTTGCCGGCTTTATCGTGGTCAAGGCCGGATATGACGCGGCATTCCTGTCGCTGGCAGCCATCGCGGCGATTGGCCTCGGTCTGTTCGCAGCCCTGATGCCCGAAACGAAATCAACCGCCGCGCCATACCAAGGTCGAACTCCAGAGACTAGCAACGACGGCGCCGCCCGCGTAATCTCCGCCCGCGAACCCGCCCGTTAGAGGCTGGTCCCATTGGGAGAATGCTAATATGCCTGTCTTTCGTACCGTTGGATTTGCGCTTGCGACCGCGATGCTGTGCGGCGCCGGCGTCAACACGGCCTGTGCAAAACCGTTCATGATCGTCGGCATCGACGAGAAAGTGACGTGGGACGACGAGGGCAAGACCGTCCTAGCCGCGCCGGGCAAGGATTCCGTCCTGATCGTCGATCTCGCCAATCCCGAAGATCCCAAGATCGTGGCCACCCTGCCGCTTGAGAATTCAGTGGTCGGGCCACCCGTCAACCTCGATATCGACCCGTCGGGCTCGGTCGCGCTGGTTGCCGACTCCGTCGATGTCGTGAAAGACGGCGATGCGCTGAAGCAGGTGCCGGACAACAAGATCTTCGTCATCGACCTGAAAGCCAATCCGCCGAAGCTCGCGGCCACCGTCACCGGGGGCAAGCAGCCTTCCGGTCTGAGCTTCAGCCCGTCGGGCAAGATGGCGCTGGTCGCCAACCGCGCCGACAATTCGATCAGCGTGCTGTCGGTCAACGGCACCGATGTGAAAGTCACCGACACCATCACCTTCCCCGACAGCGTCGCGCATGTGATCTTCACGCCTGATGGCAAGCATGCGCTGGTGGCGAGATTCCCCGCCCACAAGGTGTCGGTGCTCGACGTCAACGGCGACAAGGTGACCTATAACAAGGTCGATCTGCCGACCGGCCAATGGCCCTACAACGTCGTGGTCACGCCCAACAGCAAGATCGCGCTGACTTCGGACAACGGCAACTCCGGCGCTTCTGACGGCAGCGTCGATACCACGAGTGTCATCGACCTCGAAGCCAACCCGCCGCGGATCATCGACCGAGTCGTGGTCGGTGACGGTCCGGAGGGGCTTGCGATGTCGCCCAAGGGCGACCTTGCGGTCGCGGCGATCCTGCGCGGGTCCAACGGCAACAAGAA
>DATHPL010000156.1:0-6796 GCA_035483915.1 Bradyrhizobium sp. | reverse complement strand
CATCGCTGGTAGGCCTGCTCGTCAACATCGCGTTCTACGGGTTGATCTTCGTATTCAGTCTGTATTTCCAGCGCGTCAACGGCCTGTCGCCGCTTCAAACGGGTCTCGCCTTCGTTCCGATGATGGGCATGGTGCTGCCGGTCAACCTTCTGGCCGCACGCGTCTCTGAACGCCTCGGCGCGCCCGCAACCATTGCCGCAGGCGGCATGTTGACGGCGCTCGGCTGCCTGATGCTGCTCGGGATCGAGTCGGGCATGTCGTACCTCAAGACGCTGGCACAACTCATGATCATCGGCGGCGGGCTTGGCCTGCTGGTGCCGCCGCTCACCGCAACGCTGCTCGGCAGCGTGGAGAAGTCACGCTCCGGGATCGCGGCCGGCGTGCTCAACGCGACCCGGCAGACCGGCAGCGTGCTCGGCGTCGCGTTGTTCGGCTCGCTGGTTGGCCAGCCGGATACGTTCATGCGCGGCGCTCACTTCTCGCTTTTCATCTCGGGGGCGCTTCTGGTGATCGCCAGCGTCGTGATCTCGCGCGGTGCGGCAAGGCGTGACTGAAGTCGTCAAGAAAGTTAAGTCTTGCGGAGAGCGAAATGCGCGCCGCAAAACGCCATCGCCGCGCCGAGGGCAAGGGCCGCAAATCCGGCCATTACACCGGCGACCGTCGGAAGCGAACTTGGTCCGGAGGCAGCCTGACCTGCGCCTGCGAGCACCAGCACGCCGACCGCGATCAGGAACTGCCGCATTCGTTGTGGAATCTGTCCCGCCGCGGCGCTGTGCATCAGTGTCGCGGTAAAATACCCGCCGCAAAATCCCACGGTTGCGATCAGCCACCACGCCAACGCCGCACTGATCGGCATGAATTCGCGGATGTCCGACCGCCAGAGGCCGCCGAGATCGAGCCCCAACCTTGCGCCAAGCATATGGACGGCGAGTGCGAGCAGCACACCCGAAATCGCAGCGGCAGCGAGGATCAGGCGGCTTGGGAATGGAGTCGTCTCAGGCATGACCTAGTGGTCCGATTCTAACATTTGCATCCCTTCGCAGCGGCCACTTTTGCAAATGTTAGAATCAAAAGGACCATCAGCAAATACTTGCTTCTAGTGTCCCGATTCCGAAGTTCGTAGCATTTTTCGGAGCCACGTTTCGAACTTCGGAATCGAAAGGACACTAGCAAACCCATTGATCTTGTGTGGCTTTGGTTCAGAAGTCCGCATGACGAACTCGCGGCAGAAATGATGCGGACTTCTGAACCGCCACACTAGTGGAGTTTAAGATTTGGCATTCGCGTTATGAATTTGCGGCTAGGTGGGAAGCGAATGTCAAATCCACTCCACTAGTTGTAGAATAGGGTAGGCGATCGGCGCAAGGCTAGAGCTCCGCAACACTGACAGGAACTTCAAATTCGCCGCACGAGTGAAGTGGATTTTAGAATCGGACCGCTGGTTTGGAAAAATCCTTTGAGGAACTTTAGCCATGACGTTCGGCCTTCTCGCATTGATCGCGTCCGCGATATTTGCCGGTGCGGCGTTCTACGTGAACTTCGCCGAGCAGCCTGCGCGGCTGACGCTCGATGATCGTGCGCTGCTCACCGAATGGAAGCCGGCCTACAAGCGCGGGGCGGCGATGCAGGCGCCGCTCGCGGTGGTCGGCTTCCTCTTCGGGATGCTGGCGTGGTGGCAGGTTTCCGATTCCGCTTTCCTGGTCGGGGCTATCATGATCATTGCGCCATGGCCCTGGACATTGATTGTCATTAAGCCGATCAACGATGCCTTGCTGGCCACGGATCTGGACAAAGCTGGCCCGCCCACGCGTGCGCTCGTTTTGAAATGGGGCTTCGTCCACGCGGTGCGAACCGTGCTCGGTGGGCTCGCGACCGCTGCATTTTTCTGGGCGTGCCTGCCGCATTAGGCGCTACCCTCAATTGCGCAACCTAGTGGCAACCCAGTGAAGGGCAGCTCCCCGCCGATGCCGTCAGCTTCGTCCGACCCAACTAGATTCGGTTATGCCTTCAGAGCATCCCTGATCGGTTCGGCCCATCAGTTCGAATTGACCGAGCAGGGACTGTCGTGGCGTATCGCTAGCCGCGCCGGCCTCTGGCCTTACGCGGACATCGCCAGCGTGCGGCTGTCCTATCGCCCGGTGTCGATGCAGGCGAGGCGGTTTCGCGCCGACATCGGCAAGATCGACGGGGGGCGGCTCGCGATTCTCTCGACCAGTTGGCAGACCGCCGCGCTGATGGCGCCGCAGGACAAGGACTACCGCGACTTCATCATCGAATTGCATGCACGCATGGCAAAGGCCGGGAGCCAAGCCGTACTGACCGGCGGTCTTGGTCCACGGGTCTATGTGGCGGCGATTGTGTGCGTGGCGTTGCTGGCGATCGCGATGAGCGGGCTGCTGCTGCGGTCGATCGTATCGGGCGAATGGGCGGGCGCGCTGTTTCTGGTCGGCTTCGCCGCCTTATTTGCCTGGCAGGTCGGTGGTTTCATCGCCCGCAACCGGCCGCTCACCTATACGTTCGACGATTTGCCGAAAGCCTTGTTACCGTAAGGACTAAGGCGCGACATTTAACCTGGTGCGGCGGTAAGAAGTCCGCATCAGTGCCGTACCACCAGCACCGAACACTTGGCGTAGCGTACGACATGGCCGGCATTGGAGCCGAGGAAATAGGTGCGCATCGCCGGCCGGTGCGAGGTCATGACGATCAGATCGGCTTTGACTGCGGCGGCCTCTTCGAGGATCTCGTGATAGATTCCGCCCTGCCGTACGGCGGTCGAAATGCGGTCAGCTGCGATGCCGGATTCTCGCGCAACGATGGCGAGCGCTTCCTCTGAGGTCTCGCGCTGCTGCACATCGAAGTCGGCCGGAACATATTCGGCCAGCATTACCGGCGTCATCGGCAGGACATTGAGCAGCCTGACCTTGCCGTTCCAGGTGTGCGAGAGGGTAGCTGCCGTGGCGATGGCGGGCCGCGCCAGATCCGTGTCGGCAAGATCAAGCGGCACGAGGATGGAGCTGAACATCGGCGCCTCCCTGTAAGGATGCCGGAACGTCCCTGGGGAATCGGTTCCAAGGCGCGCTCGGTCGGTAAAGAACTTAGCAACAAGGCGTCGGACGTTAAAAGGGCTTTGAGCGATAGAAGTTCAATCTCCCGAGGCCTGCTTCAACAATTTGGGGCTGACGAACACCTCCAGACGGCCGCGCCGGATTCCGACATCGAGCCAGTCATCGATGTCGAAATCCAAAATCACAAGACCGGCCGTCGGCAGGTTGTCGGCCAGAGCGCCGCGCCCGGCGGGATCGCCGCGACCGGCGAGCGCAACCGCGAGCTCGTGCATTCCGGGATTGTGCCCGACGAGCATCAGCCGCTTCGGATCGGCAGTGGAGGCATTGCGAATGGTTTCGAGCAGCTGTGAGATGTCGGCGCCGTAAAGTTCCGGCGTCAGTTCGACCTGTGGCACCGGCACAAGCTCCTTCATCCTTTCCCAGGCGATCTCCCAGGTCTGTAGCGCTCGCACCGCGTGAGAAACCAGCACGAGGCTCGGGAAGGGTGGATTGCGGCCGATCCAGGCGCCAATCTCGGCAGCATCAAGGCGGCCACGGTTATCCAGTCTGCGGTCCTGGTCACGGCCGCTCGGCGCATCATTTTCGGTCTTGGCATGCCGAAGCAGCATCAAACGGCGCATGACGGTTTCCGATTCGACTCAAAGCTCGTTGGATTAATGTACAGAGTACCATCTAGTGCCCGCTTTCCGAAGTTCGTGCCCCATCGCAGCACCCACGTCCACGAACTTCGGAAAGTCATGGGCACTAGTAAATTTATCGAATCTAGTACCGCTTTATCGATCTGAAGTCCCTGATCGAAATCGCCGCTTGTGGTGCAGGGACTTCAGATCGGCGGTACTAGTGACAAGCACCAGATCAATCCCTTAAGACAACGCTATGAGCGATATCCTCACGGGCGATACCGGGGTCGGCGATGCGACCCGCGCACGGCTGACCTTCGACCTCGATGCCGACATTTGCGTGGTTGGCGCGGGGCTTGCTGGCCTGACGGTCGCACTGGAAGCGGCGCGTCTTGGCGCCAGCGTCGTTGTGCTCGAAGGCCGCCATGTCGGCTGGGGCGCTTCAGGCGGCCTGCTCGGCACGGTGATGCCGGGCTATGGTCTGGCGCTGAAGGACCTGATCGCGCGCATCGGCCTGGAGGATGCCAAAGAGCTTTGGGATTTGTCGAAACAGGGCGCCGAATATGTCCGCGCCCAGGCCACCGAACAACAGATGCCGGGGATTGCGGTCAGCGAGGGAGCGCTCCAAGTCTCCAACATCGATGTCGGCGACCGTCTGATCAGCGAACTGCAAATGCTGGGCGAGGACTTCGGAACCGAAGTCGAGGGATGGCAAGTCGATCAGGTCCGCGCGCAACTGAAGACTGATCGCTATTTCCACGGCATCCATTTTCCGAAAGCCTTTCAGGTCGACGGCCGCAAATACCTGCAGGGCCTGGCGGCGCTGGCGAAGCGGGCAGGCGCGCGGATTTTCGAAGAAACGCCGGTGGTCGGCATCGACGCATCCGGAATCCGCAAGCGCATCGTCACGCCGTCGGCGCGGTTGCGCGCCTCGCACATCGTCCTGGCCGGCAACGTTCATCTCGGCGCGCCCTCGCGGCGTCTATCGGAGACGCTGCTGCCGGTCTGGCGCTATGCCGGGATTACCGAGCCGCTCGGCGATCGCCTGACGGACGCGATCGCCTTCAAGGGATCGGTGATCGATACTGACGGCGTCGATCAGTTCCGGATCGTTGACGGTGATCGTCTGATGTGGGCAAGCCCCGAGACCACCTGGGATGCCCGCCCTCAGCGATTTGCCTCCAGCATCGCGCGCCGCATCCGCACGATCTTTCCGCAGCTCGGGAGGGTGCAAGTCACGGACGTGTGGGGCGGGGCCATCGGCCAGACCGTGCATGGCATGCCGCAGATCGGCCAGTTGCGCCGGGGTCTTTGGGTGGCGAGTGGCTTCGGCCGGCAAGGATTGGGGACGAGCGCGATGGCGGGACAGCTGATTGCCCGCAGCGTTCTCTGGGGCGACGAACGTTGGCGGCTGTTTTCGCCGTTCGAACTGGTGTGGGCGGGCGGCGCCACCGGGCGGGTCGCGGGGCAGCTGATTGGAATGTGGGAACGCGGAAGTTCCGCTGCCGCCGGTGCGCTCGCCCGTTACCGCGAACGGCTGCGCGCGCAGGAGCGTATCCGCGAGGCGCGGTTGGCCGAAGCTAACAGGCTTGCGGGAATAGGGCCGTCGCGGCCCCGGCCACCGCCTGGCCCAAATCCAAATCAACGTAACCGCCCGCCTGCCGAGCACCCGGAGCCCTCGGTGGCAGGAAGCTCCGCCGAAGGGGGCTCCTGAGGCCACTTTTATCGTCCGTACTCGCAGGAACGTGAGAAATTGTCCGTCGGACGGGTGTAACTTTCTCTCTTGCGGCCCGTATTTGGCACAGAACCTATATTACGCCTCGCACGGAGATATCAGATGATCGATCGCCGTATCCTGCTTGCTACCACTGCCGGCTTGTTTGGCTTTGCGGCGCTGCGCTGGCTGCGCGGTGAACCCGCGAACGCCGCCGAAAAGTTCGAGGTCGAAAAGACCGACGCGGAATGGCGCGCCCAGCTGACGCCGCAGCAGTATGAAATCCTGCGCAAGGAAGGTACCGAGCGTCCGTGGACGAGCCCGCTGCTGAAGGAACACCGCAAAGGCACCTTCGCCTGCGCCGGTTGCGACCTGCCGCTGTTCTCGTCCGAGACGAAGTACGAAAGCGGCACCGGCTGGCCGAGCTTCTATCAGCCGCTGGATAATGCCGTGGGCAAACGGGAAGACCGCACCTTCGGCATGCTGCGGAGCGAAATTCATTGTCGTCGCTGCGGTGGCCATCTCGGCCACGTCTTCGATGACGGTCCGAAGCCGACCGGCCTGCGCTACTGCATGGACGGTTTTGCGCTGCAATTCCATCCAGCATCTGCAACGGCGAGCTAGTCCGGGCTCGCTCTAATTTTCACGCGTTTTCTTCACGCGAACCGGTTCCCACTTCGCTCGAAAACGCTATTGCGGAACTTTGCTCCCGGCAATTGTTGCCCGCCCGGCAATTGTGCCCCGGTCCTCCGACCGGGGCTTTTTTGTTTAAGTACCTGAAATAACTCGCATCCCGTGTTTGGCACGGCGATTGCGATGTCTCCCTCGAGCAAGGCCATGCGTGGACGGACCGTCCGCGCGGCCTCCGGATCGAATGTGGAGACAAAGTTATGGGTATCTTCGACGCGCTTACGACAGCGGTGAGCGGCCTGCAGTCTCAATCCTTCGCGTTGCAGAACATCTCGGGCAACATCGCGAACGCCTCCACTGTCGGCTATAAAGGTATCGACACCAGCTTCGAGGATCTGATCCCCGACGCGCTGAACCCGCAATCGCAGGTGGCGGGTGGCGTCAAAGCGCTCGCGCAACAGACCATCACCACCCAGGGCACCGTTTCGGCTTCGACGGTCGCGACCAACATCGCGATCAACGGCGACGGCTTCTTCGACGTGCAACAGCCGACCGGCGTCACCGACGGCACCCCGACCTTCAACGGCATCACCGACTATACGCGCGCCGGCGATTTCCAGGTCAACGCGCAAGGGTATCTGGTCAACAGCGCCGGCTACTACCTGATGGGCACGGCGGTCGATCCGAAAACCGGCAACCCGCTCGGCAGCGTGCCGACGGTCCTGCAATTCAACAACAACTTCGTTCCGGCGCAGGCGACGACAGCG